>CAYNLL010000170.1:0-7003 GCA_964398015.1 uncultured Opitutaceae bacterium
TTGCATTTTCGGTGTTCTGCACCGCGCTGGCGCGGTGCCTGGCATCAAGACGGACGGGAATCCCTACGGGGTAGCCGCGTAAGTGGCGCTCCCGCCAAGGGACGTGGACGCGGTGGTGATCGGCGCGGTCTGTTGGGCGGCGTTCCCCTCTTTGGCAATCTTGACCATCATGCCGTGGAGCTCGGCATAGGTCACTGGCTTCTCACTGGGATCGCGGGCGACGTTGGCCGTGGAGCACGCACCGAGGAGAAAGGCCGCACCAGCGAGCAGTGTGGCCGCTGTCAAACGACGAACCGAAACGCGAGCGAGTGGTGAGTTCATTGTTGGGGTTGACGATGCCACTATGGGTGCCGGGCTGGCTCCGCGCACCTCGGGAAACTACTTATCCCGGTAGCCTGTAGGGTGTACCCCACCTTCCGGGGAACCTAAAATCGACCGCCGTGCGCTCGAGGGCCGTATCAGGCTGCCTAGGCTCCTTCGGCTGGCACACTTCAATGGAATCATAAATTATTATGTATCAATATCTTAATTATGCCTAACCGTGCCGGAGCCCCAGGCCCTGTTCCAGGGATCCACTGCGGGCGTCGGAGGCGCACGGCGTGCGCGTGGGAACTCGCCTTTCGACGGCCGGCAGTGCTTAGATGGGCGCAGAATGAACGCCCCACGCGTGGTTCGACTGACGGCCGGGCTCCTCACAGGAGGCATCCTCCTTGCGGCCACGCCACGGGCCTCGCGCGCGGCCGACGGCGCCGAGGGCGTGACGGCCGTCTCGTCGCGGGTCAGCAAGGACTACGTCCGCCAAAAGCTTCCCGACGGCTCCTTCGAGCCCGAGTACTATTCCTTCGGCAAGGGCGGCAACTGGGAGGGTTCCATCAGCGACTCGACGATCGACAATCTGGGATTCACGGACATCGCGCGCGTGATCGCGTCGCCGCTGGCGGACAAGAACTACCTCCCGGCAAGGGACCCGAACAAGACGAGGCTTCTGATCATGGTCTACTGGGGAACCACCACCGCTCCCGAGCCGATGACGACGACGAACGCCTATATCAACTACCAGAGCGCGCTGATGGAATACAACGAGCTCATGGCGGCGAAGGACGTCAGCGCCGCCGACGCGGTGCTCAGCGCAGGCCTTCAGCAGCTCAAGGTGGAGGACTCGCGGCGCGGGCTGATCGATTACAAGAACGCCATGATGCTCGGGTACAACTCGCCCGACGGCGAGGCGCTGATCGGCACAGCCTTTGGAAACCAGATGGAATTCACGGCGCTCAGGCACGCGCGCAACGACCTGATCCCCGAGATCGAGACCAACCGATATTTCGTGGTGCTCCTGGCCTACGATTTCCAGCTGATGTGGAAGCAGAAGAAGCACAAGCTTCTCTGGGAAACGAGATTTAGCATCAACCAGCCCCGCAACGACTTTGCAAAGGCGCTCCCGGTCATGGCGCGGACGGCCTCGGCGTATTTCGGCCAGGAGAGCCACGGGCTCGTGCGCCAGCCGATTCCGGAGGGCCACGTGAACGTGCACGAGCCGACGCTGATCGAGCTGTTCTCCCCGGCAAAGTGAGGGTCCCGCCGCGCGGGTCCTGCGGCGGCGTCACCTAGAACTCGACGGGGGGTCCCGGCCGCATTATTTTTCGGGCCGTCATGTTCTTCAGCATCATCTATGCGGCGCTCTGGCTGGTCCTCATCGCCTATTGGATCTACGGCATCGCGGGAAACAAGCCGAACGCCCACAGGCTCAATCCCGCCTGGCGCTTGGCGGGCATCGTGGTCTTCTTCGGACTCATACTGGTGTTTCGCAATCTGCCCGGCGCGTTCCGCAGCAGGGTCATCGCCCATTCGGACGCCTCCGAATGGACCGGCATCGCCGTCTGCGCGGCGGGCGTCGCGTTCGCGATCTGGGCTCGCAGGACCCTTGGGACGAACTGGAGCGGCAACCCGACGATCAAGGTGGGGCACGAGCTCATCCAGGGAGGCCCTTACCGGTTCGTGCGGCACCCCATCTACACGGGAATACTGCTGGCGGTCGCGGGCACCGTGATCGGCAACGGGAGGGTCAAGGACCTCCTGGTCCTCGCCTTCGTCCTGGTCATCGTGTTCGTCAAGATACGGATCGAGGAGGGGCTGATGACTCGCCAATTCCCGCAGGCCTACCCCGAATACAGGAAGCGCACGAAGGCGATCATCCCCTTCGTGCTCTGAGTCCCGGGGCCGCGGTCATTTCTTCGTGGCGTCCGGCGGAACGTAGACCGGAAGGACGCTCGCCTGCGGCGCGACCTGGTCCAGGTTCGGCGTCACGTCCGCGTCCACGCGTCCGACCGCCCAGTTGATCCCGCCGGTCAGCACCGACTGGAACAGGGCGCTGGTCCACACGTCGTCGCGGTGGCCGAGGCTCGTGTAGAAGACGCGGCCCTTGCCGTACATCCTCGCCCACGTCGACGGATAGTTGGGCCGCTCGTAGGGGTTGCCCACCATGCCCGAGGTGTCCTGGACCAGGAGCACGTGGAGGTTCACGGCGAAGTTTTTCAAGGAGTACCACTCCTCCGTGAAGCGGTTGTCCGCGGCGACCGCGATAATGCCCGGAAACCTCGGGTCCACGGGGATCAGGTGCGACGGCTGCTGCCTGCCATGGATCACGAACTCCCCGCCGATCATCTTGATGTACGGGTCGGCGCTGTCGCCGTCGTTCTGGTAGCGGGCCGGGGTGCGGTCCGCCCCGCCGCCGGACGAGTGGAATGTGTCCGTGGCACTGTGGGTGCCGATGAAGCCCTTCCCGTCAGCGATCGCCTGCAGGAAGGCCGCCTTGCCCTCGGGGCTCATCGGCGGGTTGCCGTCTGTCCCCACCTTGGTGAGGTCCCCCGTCGTGTAGAAGAAGAGCGCGTCAAACTGCGCGAGGTACGCGGCGTTGAACAGGCTTCCGTCCTTCGAGAACACGAAGTCTATGTTGTCCTTCGCGCCGATCGCCTTGAGCACCTGGAAGGCGAGGCCGGGAATCTCGCTGCCCGGGCCGGGCTTGAAAGGCTTCGAGGGATCCCTGATCACGGAGTGCTCGTAGCCGGACGACTTGGTGAAGAAGAGGACCTTCTTAGTGGGCAGTGTCGCCGGGTCGTCGCTCTTCTCCGGCGAGGAATGGAGCGCGCAGGGGACGAGCAGGGACAGAGCCAGGGCCAGAATTCGGGGTTTCATGGGGTAACCCGAAATCTCGGAGCAATTCGGCAAAGGTCAACTGCGCCCGTCCGGTCCGCGGGCCCGGCCGGCCGCCCCTACTTCGCAAGTTCCGGCAGGGACCAGAGGAGGTCGACCTGAAGCGTGCCGGCAAACTGCGGGTCATCCATGTCCGTGTAGCGCGCGCCCGCGTACTTGGGAGCGGTCGCCAGGTTGCCTGGATTGTAGTTGGCCCGCATGTGGCAGCTCATGCAGTTGCAGGCGACGCCCACGTTGTTGGCCGCGGGCTGCCCGTTCGGGTCGTTGCCGGGCAGCGAGTCCGGCAGGTTCTCCGGGCCGAAGCGCGCCTCGAGGTAGGGATTGTAGGTGTAGACGGAGGAGCCCGCGTTCTGGCCACCGACGTTGGGCTGCGCCGGGGTCTCCATGGCGTAGCCGAGCGCCATTGCGTAGTTCCTGGCCGCCCCCTGGAGCTGGGGCGGGCGGAGGGCGGCGATCGCCTGTGAGCTCGGCGTCTGCGGGTTGTCGGGGGTCGGCGTCCACCAGAAGGTCTGCCATGTCCAGCGGGAGATCTCGCGCCCGGCCACGTGCATGGCGACCAGCACGGCGTAGTCTCCGGCGCTCACGTTGGAGCCCGGCTGGCCCAGGTTGAACTGCGCCGCCTCGAGCGCCGAGAGCCGGTGGTTGATCATGCTGGAGACCGGGTAGGTCGTGGCCTCGGTCCGCGAGCTTCCGTCGGTGGAGGCCACCAGGTCCACCTCGCCGTTCCCGGCTCCCCCTCCGCCGATGTCTATCCAGACCACCGCCGGCCACTGCGTCGGGCCCCAGGCCTGCGGCGAGGCCGGGGGGCCGGTCCACACGTTGAGGCGGTAATAGCGACCCTGCACCAGCGTCTGTGCCGACGCGATCTGGAACGCGGACTTGAGCGTCAGCGCGGTGGACGGGAACACCGGGATCTGCTGGGCGCCCCCGGCCATCAGCTGGTTGAGCCCCGCGAGGCTCAGGAGCTGCTCCTGGGCCACGTGCGCGGCGGCCGTCGGGTCGAACTTGACGTAGCCGAACACGGTCTCCGATCCCGTGCCGGTGGAGGCGACGCCGGGCACCGGGCCGCGGCTGCCCATCCCGTGCTCGAACTGCCGGAAGTTCTCCATGAGCGAGCGGTGGCGCACGGCCGAGACGGCGGTCGCGACGGGGGCCGCCGGAAGGTCGGCCACCTCCTGGGGCGTGTACCACGTCTCGAACACACGCAGGCTCTGCCCCGCGTCCAGCTGGGAGGTCGGCAGGGTGAGGGCGGTCCAGATCCCCCACCCGTGGAGGTGGAGGCTCTGGAACGCCGCGTCGGCCCCGGCCGCCCCGCCTACCGTCGCGGAGACCCAGCCCAGGACCGTCGCCTCGCTCTCCGGGAACTGGAATCCCGACACCTGAGGGTTTGGCAGGGGCACCGGGGTCACGGTGCCCCCTCCCGCCGCCGAAGAGGACAGCAGGCCCGCCGCGTACAGGAGCGTGGCGCTAGGGCACCTCATAGACCTCGACCAGAGAAATCCCGGTGTCGCCGCTCGCCCCCTGGACGCCGGCCGTGTAGTTGCCGGGCGGCAGCGTGATGAGCAGGGCCGAGTCCTTGCCCGTCGTGCTCCACGGGAACGCGCCGACCGAGGCCGCCGTCGCCATGATCTCCGGGTCGCCGCCCCAGACCGTGTTGCCGGTGATCACCGTGCTCGGAGTGGTGGAGACGTCGTTGAGCGTCAGCTCGGGATCGGGGAGCGTGCCCGCGAGGCTGAAGGGCGCCAGCGCGAGCGCCGGCCCCGAGGCGCGCACCAGCACGGTCTTGGCCGTCGTGCCGCCGATCACGAAGCCGGCGAATACGACGTTGGCCCCCGTGCCCACCTGGACGCGGGCCGACAGGTTGATGAGCCGCGGGGACGCCAGCGTGTAGGTGCCGGGGGTCGTCGCGTCGTAGACCTCGACCAGGGCCACGCCCTGGTCCCCGCTCGCCCCTGCGATCTCCGCGGTGTAGTTGTCCGCCGGAAGCGTCTCAAACACCGCCGAGTCGATGCTCGACGTGCCCCAGGGGAAGGCCCCCACGGCGGCCGCGGCGGCCTGGATCGCGGCGGAGCCGCCCCAGCCCGTGTTCGTCGTGACGACCGTGCTCGGCGTCGTGCTCAGGTTGACCAGCGTGAGCTCGGGGTCCGGGAGCACGCCCGGGATGTCGAACGGCGCGATGCCGAGGGAGGGCCCGGAGCCGCGCACCAGGACCGACTCCGTGCCCGAGGTCCCGGCCCCGCCGATCACGTAGCCCGCGATGATGATGTTGCCCCCGGTTCCCACCTGGGCCCGGCAGGAGAGGTTCTCAAGCCTGCCCGGATTCGAGGTCGAGGCGATGGCGACGGTCGCCGCGGCGCTCGTCGCCGTCCCGGCCCCGTTGGTCGCGACGCAGGTGTAGCTGCCGACCGAGGAGGCGGCGTTGGACAGGAGCAGGATGGGATCGGTCGCGCCCGCGACCATCGTCGTGCCGTTCCACCACCACTGGTACGTCGGCGAGTTGGTCGCCACGGCGTTGAGGGCCACGGTCCCCCCGGTGACCGTCACCGAGAGGGGCTGCGTCGTGAAGACCGGGGCGTTGGTCGCCACCGGCGTCGGCGTGGGGGTCGGCGTCGCCGCGGCGCTCACGACGACGGTGTACGGGAACACGGCCGAGATGCCCGTGCCCATGAATCCGGAATTGCCCATGCCGCCCTGCTCCCCGCCCAGGGCGAAGCCCTGGAGGTCGAAGGTGTAGGTCCCGGCCGTCGTGGGGGTCCCCTCGAGGAGTGGCGTCGTCGTCGCGTTGCCCGGGGTCGTGCCCCCCGTCCACGAGTCCGTCGACCCGGCCGTGGTGGCGTCCAGGTTGCCTGGCCCCGTGAGCATGAGAGCGGTGTTCTCCTGGGCCACGATCTTCATGCCGGGCGGGATGGTTCCGGTCACGGTCCACGATCCGACGTTGATCGTGTCGGTGATCGTGAAGCCCACCGGGGTGATGGCGACCCCTATCGTGGCGTCAAGGTCCGGAAGGTTTCCCGTCGGGTTGGGCGTCAGCGTCGACGCAAGGAGCGTGGCCCCGGCCATCGAGTTGACGGCCCCCAGCGACGCGAAGGCGGCCGCCGCGGACTTGAGGAGCGTGCCGATGGGCGAGGCGGTGACGTATTCCTCCGCCACCGCGACGACGCGGACCGCGGGAGAGCGCTGCAGGAGCGCGAGGAGCGTGACCGTGGACATGTTGATCCAGGAGTAACGCCGTTTCAGGTAGGCGACTATTTTCATGATTTTTTCCTCTGTTGCGTGGATATTCCAAGGAGTTCAGCCATCAGGGGTGTGGTTTCTTCCGCCGGATGGGTTCTCAGTTGCAGCCGCAGCCGCTTCCTCCCACGCCGCGCCCTCCCGACGCGGCCTCTCTCGAGAAATAGACGTGCTCGATCATGGCGGAGCCGAGCGGGTCCCGGTCGGGGTTCATCGCCTCGTCCGCCAGGTCCCCGCGCTCCCACGGCCGCACGCGGACGGCCTGGACCGTCGAGCAGCCGCAGAGGAGCGCGGCGGCGAGGCCGATCAGGGCTGCGAGCACTTTGGCGCGTGTCTTCATGGTGGCGGGGCGGCCTCCGCGAGTAGGCCCTCGATCTCCTTTCTCAGCTCGCGCTCCGTCTGGCCCGCGCGGAACCCCGCGTGGACGAAGCGCACCCTTCCCGCGCGGTCGACCAGGTAGCTGGTGGGCATCGTCGGGACCTCCACGACCCGCACGAGCGCGTGCGTCGGGTCGTCGAGCGTGGCGAATCCCGGCTTGTGCTTTGCCACGAACGAGGCGTAC
>CAYNLL010000171.1:0-6984 GCA_964398015.1 uncultured Opitutaceae bacterium
CCCGCGGGCTCACTTTGGACTTTCCCCGGAGGCCCGACTGGAGTGTGATGGAGTCTCCCTCTCTCTCCGACTTTTCCCATGAACACATCCATCGCCTCCATCACCGCCCGCGAGATCATCGATTCCCGCGGAAACCCGACCGTCGAAGTCGACGTTCGCCTCGCCTCGGGAGCGTTCGGCCGAGCCGCCGTCCCGTCGGGCGCCTCCACCGGCGAGCACGAGGCGATCGAGCTGCGCGACGGCGACAAGAAGCGCTACTCGGGCAAGGGGGTCCAGAACGCGGTGGCGAACGTGAAGTCGAAGATCGGCCCGGCGCTCCTCGGGTTTGACGCGCTGGAACAGGTCGCCGTCGACCGCACGATGATCTCCCTGGACGGCACGCCGACCAAGTCCAAGCTCGGCGCCAACGCGATCCTCGGGGTGTCCCTAGCCACCGCCAAGGCGGCGGCGGCGGCCCTGAACCTCCCCCTCTACCGGTACATCGGCGGCGTGAACGCCAAGGTGCTGCCGGTGCCGATGATGAACATCCTCAACGGCGGCGCCCACTCGGATGCGCCGATCGATTTCCAGGAGTTCATGATCATGCCGGTGGGCGCGAAGACGTTCGCCGAGGCGCTGCGCATGGGCAGCGAGGTGTTCCACGCGCTCAAGAAGGTGCTCAAGGACAAGGGGCTCTCGACGGCGGTGGGCGACGAGGGCGGGTTTGCCCCCAACCTGGAGTCGATCGAGGCCGCGCTCGACGTGATCGGCACGGCCGTGGGCAACGCAGGCTACAAGCTCGGCAAGGACATCGCGCTCGCCCTGGACCCCGCGTCCTCTGAGTTCTACGTGGCGGAGAAGAAGAGCTATGTCTTCAAGAAGTCCGGCGGCCGGGCGCTCAGCGGCGACCAGATGGTCGCCTTCTACAAGGAGCTCATCAAGAAATACCCGATCATCTCGATCGAGGACGGCTGCGCCGAGAACGACTGGGCCACGTGGAAGAAGCTCACCGACGCGATCGGCGACAAGGTGCAGATCGTGGGAGACGACCTCTTTGTCACCAACACGGAGTTCCTGAAGCGGGGCATCGACTCGGGGACGGCCAACTCCATCCTGGTGAAGGTGAACCAGATCGGGACGCTGACGGAGACCCTGGACGCGATCGAAATGGCCAAGGAGGCGGGCTACACCGCCGTCATCTCCCACAGGTCGGGCGAGACGGAGGACACCACGATCGCCGACATCGCGGTCGCCACCAACGCGGGCCAGATCAAGACGGGCTCGCTCTGCCGCACCGACCGGATCGCCAAGTACAACCAGCTCCTGCGAATCGAGGAGGAGCTCGGCGCATCGGCCGTCTACGGCGGCAAGATCTGACCCCCGCGGCCGTTTTCAGGCCGGCGGCGGGGTTTCCTCGCCGCCGACCGGATCGGACTCCCCGGCGGGGCTCTCGGCGATGTTGTCGAAGGCGTCCGAGAGCATCTGGAGCACCTCGGACTTCGGGGCGTGCTTGAGGACGTACGCCTCGGCGCCAAGCTCGCGGGCCTGGATCACCGTCTTCATCGTGCTCTGGGACGAGACGATGACCACGGGGATCTTCGGGTGCGCGGCCTTGAGCTTGGCCAGCACCTCGAGGCCGCCCACCTGGGGCAGGTTGATGTCGAGCAGGATGACGTCCGGCTTGTGCTCCGCGGCCTGTTCCAGGGCCGTCGAGCCGTCGCCCGCCTCCCAGACCGTCTCGACCCCGAGCTGCTTGAGCAGCACCCGGATGAGCACCCGCACGTGGGCCTCATCGTCGATGATCAGGGCGTTGGTCGGACGTGGCATGGCCCCAAGATTCGAAACGGAGGGCCGGGTTGCAAGCCTGTCTGCAGCTCCGCCGCGCGTTCAGTCGACCCTGAGGATGTACCCGCGCAGGTATTCGCTCTCGGGCATCGAGAGGAGGACCGGGTGGTCGGGGGGCTGGTGGCAGTATTCCAGCACCCTCGCCCGCCGCCGGGCGTCGCTGGAGGCGGCCGCGAGCACGGACCTCAGGTCGGCGTCCTGCATGTGGTGGGAGCAGGTGTAGGTCGCGAGGATCCCCCCCGGGGAGAGCCGCTGCATGGCGCGCAGGTTGATCTCCTTGTAGCCCCTGAGCGCCCCCTCGAGCGCGGACCTGGACTTGGCGAACGGCGGGGGGTCGAGGATGACGACGTCCCAGGGCGGCGCCGCCTTCAGCGACGGGTCGTTGAGCCAGTCGAAGACGTTGGCGACCTCGAATTCTGCGGCGATCGCGTTGCGGGCGGCGTTGCGGCGCGCGGCGTCGATCGCCTCGGGGGCGCTGTCCAGGCCGAGCACCCTCGAGGCGCCCGCCCGCCCCGCGTGGAGCGAGAAGGACCCCTGGTTGCAGAACGCGTCGAGGACGCTCCGGCCGGCGCAGTACCTTGCGACCGCCGCGTGCTGCGCGCGCTGGTCCAGGTAGAAGCCGGTCTTCTGGCCGCCCACCAGGTCGAGCCACGCGTCGAACCCGTCGATCCGCGCCCAGCGCGGCTCCCAGGGCCTGCCGGAGCGGGTGTGGGTCTCCAGCGCGAGGCCCTCGAGCCTGCGGATGGGCGCGTCGTTGCGGAAGATGACCTCCTCGGGATGGAGCAGCCGGTCGACCAGGTCCCCGACCAGCGCCGAGCGCTTCTCCATCGCAAGGGTCTGGATCTGAACGACCACGGCGTCGCCGTACTGGTCCGCCACGATCCCGGGGAGGTCGTCGGACTCGGACCAGACGAGGCGCCGGTAGTCGCCGGGGGCCCTGCGCGAAAACGCGCGCACGAGCGCGCCCTCCAGGTACGCCTCGTCGAGCGCGACCCTGTCGCGCGAAAGCCTGCGCCACACGATCTGGGAGCGCCCGTTGCAGATCCCTGTGCCGAGGAGGCGCCCCGTGCGGTCGCGGCACTCCACGACCTCCCCGTCGCACTCCGCGGGAAGGGGAGCCTCGACCTCGTTGGCAAACACCCAGGGGTGCCCGGAGAGGACCCTCGAGTTGGCGTTGGCCTTGAGCTTGAAGGCGGGGGTCGGCATGGGGGGATCATCACACGGGCCGTCCCGCGTAGAAGCCCAAACTTCGGGCGCGCCGATTGAACCGAAAATGCTTCCAAGGGCTCCCCGGCGGGTTTTCAATGACCGGTTTCGATGTCTCCCAACGCTGAAATCGCGCGCCGGCGCACCTTTGCGATCATCTCGCACCCCGACGCCGGGAAGACCACGCTCACGGAGAAATTCCTGCTGTACGGCAACGCGATCCACCTGGCGGGGGCGGTGAAGGACCGCAAGAACCAGCGCGCGACGACGTCGGACTGGATGGAGCTCGAGAAGCAGCGCGGCATCTCCATCAGCTCGACCGTCCTGCAGTTCGACTACGACGGCAAGGTCGTCAACCTCCTCGACACGCCCGGCCACAAGGACTTCTCGGAGGACACCTACCGGGTGCTCACGGCCGTGGACGCGGTCCTCATGGTGATCGACGCCGCTAAGGGCGTCGAGGCCCAGACCCGCAAGCTCTTCGAGGTCTGCCGCCGCCGCGGCATCCCGATCTTCACGTTCATGAACAAGTGCGACCGGCCGACGCGAAACCCGATCGCGCTCCTGGACGAGCTCGAGGCCGTCCTGGGCATCCAGGCGTCGCCCGTCGCGTGGCCGCTCGGCAACGGGCCGTCGTTCCGCGGGGTCTACGACCGCAGGTCGCGCCAGGTCCATCTCTTCGAGCGGGTCCCGGGCGGGGCCTACCGGGCCCCCGAGACGGTGTCCTCGCTCGAGGACCTGGCGGCGCGCGAGACCCTGGACGACACGACTCTCGCCGAGGTGACCGAGCAGCTCGCGATGCTCGACGGCGCGGGCCATCCGTTCGACCTCGAGGCGGTGCGGGCGGGCCGCCAGACGCCCGTCTACTTCGGGAGCGCCGTCAACAACTTCGGGATCCAGCTCCTGCTGGACGGGTTCCTCAAGGACTCGATCCCCCCGCAGCCGCGCGTCTCCATCGCCGGGGCCGAGCCGCACGAGGTGCCCGTCGCCTTCGGCAAGTTCTCGGCCTTCATCTTCAAGATCCAGGCCAACATGGACCCCAGGCACCGGGACCGGATCGCGTTCATGCGCGTCTGCTCCGGGCGGTTCCAGAGAGACATGGCGGTCGTGCACCTGCAGACCGGCAAGACCGTGCGCCTCTCGTCCTCGCACAAGCTCTTCGGCCAGGATCGCGAGACGGTGGACGAGGCGTGGCCGGGGGACGTGATCGGACTGGTGGGCCACGACGCCTTCGGGATCGGCGACACCCTCACCGAGGACCGCTCGATCGAGTTCGACGAGATCCCGCGGTTCCCGCCGGAGGTCTTCGCGTACATCTCGAACCCGAACCCGTCGGACTCGAAGAAGTTCAGGGCGGGCCTTGAGCAGCTCCTGCAGGAGGGCGTCGTGCAGTCCTTCTCCGCGCGCTCCGCCCCCCCGGGCTCGACCCTGCTCGCCGCCGTGGGCCCCCTGCAGTTCGAGGTGGTGCAGTACCGCATGAAGAGCGAGTACGGCGCGGAGTCCCGCCTGGAGCCGGCTCCGTGGACCCTCCTGCGCTGGATCGAGCCCCACCCCGCCCTGCGCAACCCCTCCGGCCTGGTGGTCGCCTCCGGGGTCAGCTTCGGGGCGGACAAGCTCGAGCAGCCGGTGGCGCTCTTCCCGAACGACTGGACCCTGCGCTACTTCGTCGAGAAGAACCCCGACCTCAAGCTTCGCGAGCTCCCGCTCGAGCAGGGGGCGCCCGCCTGAGCCCCCGCCCCCCGAAACCTTTTGCCATAGCCGCGTGCGCCGATTTCTTCCCTCCATGCCCCCGAGCCGCAACCTGATACTCGCCTGCGCCGCCGCCGCGGCGCTCGCCCTGGCCTCGCCGGCCCGCTCCTTGCCCGCCTACAAGGGGGCGATCTCGACCGACGCCGCAACCGGCGCCGTCCTCTACGAATCCAACGCGGACGCCGTGAGCCCGCCCGCGAGCATGACCAAGCTCATGACCTACGCGGTCCTCGACGAGGACCTGAGGGCCGGGAAGCTCGCCCTGGACACGCCGGTCACGGTCACCCACGAGGACGCCCGCGTGGCGCTCCAGCCGAAGAGCACAGCGGTCTGGCTGCGCCAGGGCGAGGTGTTCCCCGTGGAGGAGCTCCTCTACGCGATGTTCATCCAGTCGGCCAACGACGCGGCCTATGCGCTCGCGCACAAGGACGGGGGCAGCGTGGCCGCCTTCGTCGCCCGGATGAACATCAAGGCCCGCGAGATCGGGATGCTCCACAGCACCTTCCGCACGCCGAACGGGTACCCTCCCCCGAGCCGGCGGATCGCCGACGGCGACCTGACGACCCCCCGTGACTTCGCCCTGCTCTGCCGCTACCTCCTGCTCCACACGGACGTCCTGAAGTACGCCTCGGTGAAGGCCCGCGCCTTCGGGGCTGGGATCAGGCTCCAGCCCGTCCAGATGACCAACCATAACCACCTCCTGGGGAAGATCCCGGGGGTCGACGGGCTCAAGACCGGCTTCACCGACGGCGCCGGCTTCTGCCTCGCCGCGACGGCGCAGCGCAACGGCCGCCGGATCATCGTGGTGATGATGGACAGCCCCGACTCGAAGACGCGCGACCTCAACGTCGAGGAGCTCATCTCCCAGGCCTTCCTGCGGCTTCCCGTGGCGGAGGCCCCGTTCGCGCCCCAGGCCGGGG
Organism: uncultured Opitutaceae bacterium; assembly: GCA_964398015.1. Taxonomy (GTDB): domain Bacteria; phylum Verrucomicrobiota; class Verrucomicrobiia; order Opitutales; family Opitutaceae; genus Palsa-1447. Next base: position 5,700 of record CAYNLL010000171.1, read on the forward strand.
CGCAGGCGCAGCCCGCGGCGCAAACCCAGCCGACGAGGCCGGAGGCCGCCGCCCCGACGCCGGCGGGCGGCCCCGTCATCTACCTCCCCGGCACCGGGGGAAAGTGAGCATGCGGCCCGACCCCGACGCCGTGAGCGCCTATCTCCTCGGGCTTCAGGACGCGATCTGCGCCGCCCTCGAGGCGGAGGACGGCTCCGGGCGCTTCGCCGAGGACCGGTGGGAGCGCGCGGAGGGGGGCGGGGGGCGCACCCGCATCCTCGCCGATGGGTCGGTGTTCGAGAAGGCCGGTGTCGCCTTCTCCCATGTCACGGGCGCGGCGCTGCCGCCGGCGGCCTCGGCCCGCCGGCCCGAGATCGCCGGCAGGCCGTGGAGCGCGCTGGGCGTCTCGCTGGTGATCCACCCGCGCAACCCCTTCGCGCCGACGAGCCACGCCAACGTCCGCTTCTTTGTCGCGGGGGCCGAGTCGCAGGCGCCGGCCTGGTGGTTCGGCGGGGGATGGGACCTGACGCCCTACTACGGGTTCGAGGAGGACGCCGTCCACTGGCACAGGGCCGCGCGGGACGCCGTGGCGCCGTTCGGGCCCGCGCTCCACGGGCGCTTCAAGAAGGCGTGCGACGACTACTTCTTCCTCAGGCACCGGGGCGAGGCGCGCGGCGTCGGGGGGCTCTTCTTCGACGACTTTGATGAGCTCGGGTTCGAGCGCAGCTTCGCGCTCCTGCGCAGCGTCGGGGACGCGTACGTCCCGGCCTACCGCCCGATCGTGGCTAGGCGCAAGGCGCTTCCCTACGGGGAGCGCGAGCGCGACCACCAGCTGCGCCGCAGGGGGCGCTACGTCGAGTTCAACCTGCTGCAGGACCGCGGGACCCACTTCGGGTTGCAGAGCGGCGGGCGCACCGAGTCGATCCTGATGAGCCTTCCGCCCCTGGTGCGGTGGGACTACGGGGCCGCACCGCAGGCCGGCTCCCCCGAGGCGCGGCTGGTCGACTTCTTCCTGAAGCCGCGCGACTGGCTGGAGGGGGCGCCGTGAACGCGCGGGACCGCTTCCTCGCGGCCTGCTCCTGCTCCCCGCTGGAGAGGCCCCCCGTCTGGATCATGCGCCAGGCCGGGCGCTACCTGCCCGAATACCGCGAGCTCAAGGCGAAGCACGGCTTCCTGACGATGGTGCGCACGCCCGAGCTGGCGGCCGAGGCCACCCTGCAGCCGACCCGGAGGTTCGCGCTGGACGCGGCGATCCTCTTCTCGGACATCCTCGTCATCCCCGAGGCGCTCGGCCAGGGCTACACCT
>CAYNLL010000172.1:0-6971 GCA_964398015.1 uncultured Opitutaceae bacterium
CTCGACTTCATGAACCAGTCGGGCCACCTGGTGCGCAAGAGCGACATCATCGCGTACGGGCTGAAGATGAAGATCGGCCTGGTGAAGGCCGGCGACGCGAGCTCGGTGCCGGTGCACGAGATCCCGATCGAGAAGGGCGAGCCGCTGGCCCTCGAGCTCGCCCATTTCGTCGAGAGCGTGTCCCGCTCGAGGCAGCCCAAGGTCGGCGCCGCCCTGGGCCGCAGCGCCCTCGAGGTGGCGATCGCGATCACCGACCAGATACGCAAGAAATGACGGGCGACCCCTCCCTTCGTCTCCCGGCGCCGCTGGGCGGCGCGGCCGAGCTCCTCGTGGTCGCGGGCGAGCATTCGGGCGACGAGCACGCCGCCCGGATGGTGGCGGGCCTTCGCGCGCGCAGGCCCGGCCTGAGGGTGGCCGCCCTGGGGGGGCCGCGCCTCGCTGCCGCAGGCGCCCAGCTCCTGCTCGACCGGACGCGGATGTCGGTCGTCGGCCTCTCCGAGGTGGTGAGGAGCGTGCCGTATTTCCGGGCCCTGATCGCCGAGACGGCGCGCTGGATCGGCGAATACCGCCCCCGCGCCGTCTGCTTCGTCGACAACTCGGGGATCAACCTTCGGCTCGCCGAGGAGCTCCGCCTCCAGGGGATAAGCGCGAAGGGGGGAGGGACGGTGCGCACGCTCTACTACATCAGCCCCCAGATCTGGGCCTCGCGGGCGGGAAGGCGCTTCGAGATGGCGCGCAACCTCGACGCCCTGGCAGTCATCTTCCCGTTCGAGGAGGCGTGCTACGCGGACACGGGGCTCCCGGTCGAGTTCGTGGGCCATCCGTTCATGGCCCCGGACTACGCGCCGCCCGTTGCCTACGATCCCCGGGGGCCGGTGCTGCTCCTGCCGGGGAGCCGGCTGAAGGCCGTGGGGCGAATCTTTCCCGCGCTCCTCGCGGGCTACCGGGAGTTCTCCGCGGGGACCCCGGGCCTGGGCGCCGTGGTGCTGCACCCGAGCGCGGAGGTCCGCGCCCAGCTGGAGGCCTCGGCGCTCCCGCCGGGCGTGCGGCTCCAGCCGACGGGCAGCCCCGCGGCGGCGAGCGCCGTGCTCACGAGCAGCGGGACCATGTCGATGCACTGCGCCCTGGCGGGGATTCCCGGGGCGATCGCGTACCGCACGGACCCGTTCACCTACGTGATGGCGCGGTGGCTGGTGCGCGTCCCCTACCTGGGGATCGCGAACATCCTGCTGGAGGAGCCCATGTACCCCGAGTACATCCAGGCGGCCGCGACGCCCGCCGCCCTGGCGCGGGAGCTTGCTTCCTGCGTCAGCGACCCCGCGAGGCGGGCGCACACCGCCGGGCAGGCCGCCCTCCTGCGGTCGATGCTCGCCCGCCCGGCGGGCGACGACGAGGCGGGCTGGCTCGCCCGAAACGTGGCCTAGCCCGTCATGGCGAGGCCGCCTGGCCCGCCTCGCGCTGCGGGCGCGCGCCGCCGCCGGAGCCCTCCATCGCCGAGAGGCGCTCCTGGACCTGCCTCCAGAGGCCGTCCGCGCGCTGGGCAAGCATCGCCCTGCACCGCGCGGCCTCCGCCTCACGCGCCACCCGGTACTGCTCGGCGATCTTCGCCAGGTCGTCCAGGTTGTACAGGAACACGTTCTGAAGGTCCGCCGCCGCGGCCTCAACATCCCGGGGCAGGGCCATGTCGATCAGAAGGAGGGGCCGCGCCGGGCGCCTCCTCATGGCCGAGGCCACCGCCGCCCGGCTGAGCACGGTGTCGGGCGCCGCCGTCGAGCAGACCACGATGTCAAAGTTGGCGACGTGCTCCTCGCGCTCGTCGAAGGGCACGGTGGAGGCGCCTAGACCCGAGGCGACCTCCGCGGCACGCTCCGGCCTGCGGCCCGCGACGGAGAGCCCCGCTGCGCCCCGGCTCCTGAACGCCCGCGCCGTCCCCTCGCCTATCTCCCCTGTGCCCAGGACGAGGACGCGGGCGCCGTCGAGGCTGCCGAAGATGTTCGACGCGAGGTCGACCGCGACGTTGGCCACGCTCACCGTCCCGGCGGAGATGCCCGTGTTCGTGCGGACGTGCTTCGCCGCCTGGAAGGCCTTCTGGAAGACGCGGTTGAGGACCGCGCCCGCGGAGCCGCAGGCCTGTGCGGCCGCGTACGCCTCCTTCACCTGCCCGAAGATCTCGTTCTCCCCCAGGAGCTGGGAGTCGAGGCCGCTCGCCACCTCGAAGAGGTGAAGCGCGGCGTCCCGGCCCGTGAGCCTGACGCGGATCCTCTCAAAGTCCGCCGCGTCGAACTGCTGGCGCGCGCAGTAGGCGGACTGCACGCGCTCCGCCGCCCCCTCGTCGTCTCCGACGCCGTAGAATTCGACGCGGTTGCACGTGTTGAGGACGGCGATCTCCCGAAGCCCGGGCACGCCCGCAAGGTCCTCGCGGAAGGCGCTCTCGGACGCGAGCACCAGCTTCTCGCGGACCTCGAGCGGCGCCTTGTGGTGCGTCGCCCCGATGACGAAGAGGCAGGCACCGCTCATGGCGCGCGCAGCACAGACACCTGCACGGCCCCCGGGTGGCGGCTCCCGTCCACCGCCTCGAGCGAGAGGAGCGCGGCGGCGAAGAGGGCGAGGCACGCCCACGCGAAGCGCCTCGAGAGGAGGCGGCCCGCGACGCGAAGGATGAACGCGGCCGCAGAGGCGACCCAGACGGCGATGGTCGCCGCCAGCTTCGCGTGGTCCACGGTGGCCATGTCGCGCGACCAGTAGACCGCGCCGAACGCAAGCGCCAGGGTGAGGAGCGCGACGCCCGCGCCGAGGAGGCGCACCTCGATGTGGTCCAGGTCGCGGATCGACGGGAGGAAGGAGAACCAGCCCCCGAGGCGCTTCGACTTGAGCGAATAGTGCCGCAGCAGGAAGAGGCCCGCGGCGAGGGCGAGCAGGCCGAAGACGCCGTAGCTGAAGATGGCGAGGGCGGCGTGGAGCTCGATCCAGGGGTTTCCCCCGAAGATGTGCACCCGCCTGACGGCGTCCCACTCGGGGATGGAAAGCGACACGACCGTCAGGGCGGAGCCGAGGCAGGACGTGAAGTACCCGAGGATGCTCGAGCGGAAGGTCACGCCGACGACCAGGTAGAGCGTGATGGCCGACCAGGCCGTGAACTGGAAGATCTCAAACTGGTTGCCGAGGGGGCAGCCGCCCGTCGTACGGCCCCTCAGGCCGAGGCCGACGAACTGCAGGACATAGCCCGCGAGGATCGTCAGGTACATCAGGGTGCCCGACGTGCGCCCGCCCCTGAGGAGGGAGACCGTCCCCGCGAGGAGCCCCGCGGTGTAGAAGCCCGCGGCGCACCACATCCACTGCCGGTCTGACAGGACTGAGATCATGGGGGGAACACCCTGCCCGGGCCTGGCCTCCCGGGCAAGCCTCCTAATGGCCCGCCGGGGCCCAGGCGCCGAGGAAGGCCGTGATCTTTGCCGGGCTGTGGCCGGCGCCCTCCTCAAGCTCCCCCGTGTCCTTGGTCACCAGCTGCCGCCCTGCGGCGTCGAGCACCACCAGGACCGGAATCCCGTGCGTCACGGGGTTGCCGTACCTCGCGACGAGGTCGGCGTTCCGTTTCGTGCCGTTGCGGGTGTTCACGTCGACCATGACGACGATGAAGCCCCTCTCGAGGGCACGCGCAACGGACGGGTCGGCCTCGAAGGTCGCGTGGAGCCTCCGGCACCAGATGCACCAGTTGGCCCCGAAATCGAGGAGCACGCGCTTGTGCTCCGCAAACGCCCGGGCGAGCGCGGCATCGACCTGGGCGGCGCCGCTGCCGTGCACGTCGTAGATGTCGGGGCCCATCTTCGGGTACTCGGGGTCCGCGCGCAGCGGCAGGGCGCACAGGAGGGCGAGGGCGGCGAGGGCCAGCGGCAGGGGGGATCGCATGGGAAGTCGCACCCAGATTCGCCCCTGGGCGCCCGGGCGGCAAGGGAGATTGCGCCTACGCGGCGCGCCTCCAGGAGGCGATGAACATGCCGTTGGCGCCGAAGTCCTGCGGTTGGAGCGCGAGCCTTGCGGCGCCTGCGGCGGAGAAGGGGAGGGCCAGTGGCTCGAACCCCGGATGGGCCGCCTCAAACGCGTCGGCGACCGCGGAGGTCTCGCTGCGGGTGAGCGTGCACACGGCGTAAACGAGGCGGCCCCCCGGCTTGACGGACCGCGCGGCGAACCCGAGGAGGGCCGACTGCACGGCCGCGAGCTCGCGCACGTCCTCGGGCGTCGTCGTCCAGCGCGCGTGGGGGTTGCGCTGCCAGGTCCCGACGCCGCTGCAGGGCGCGTCCACGAGCACGCCGTCGCACGCGGACCTGAACGGGGCCGTCCCCGTCCACACGGCCGGGCGGTAGTTGAACATCCCGGCGCGGGCCGCCCGGCGCCGGAGCATCGCGAGCCGGCGCTCCGAGCGGTCCGTCGCCCACAGCAGGCCCTTGTTCCGCATGAGGTCGGAGAGGTGCAGGGTCTTGCCCCCCTCGCCGGCGCAGGCGTCCCACCACGTCCCGCCGGGCTGCGGGGCGCACGCGTGGCCGACGAGCTGCGAGGAGAGGTCCTGGATCTCGAAGGACCCGGACTGAAACCCCGGCGCCTTGTGCAGGTCGGCGGGTCCGCTGAAGCGCAGCGCCGCCAGGTCGGCAGGAGCCGAGAGGGGAGCAGGGAGCACGGGCCTCTCGCAGGAGCCGAGGGCGCGCGCCACCTCGTCGGTGGCCCCGATCTTCGTGCGAATCCACAGGGTGGGCTCGCGCTGGATCGACCGCAGGTACGCGGGCCCCGCCTCCATCTCGGCGTGCAGCCACGCCGGGACCGCGCGAGCGGCGAGCGCCTCCGGCTTGAACGACGCGGGGTCGCGCTCGAACCGCGCCTGGCAGCCGACCGCTCCCACGATGCGCCGCTGCGCCGAGGCGCCGGGTTCAAGCCAGTTCAGCCAGCGGAAGTAGGCGAAGACGGCGCGGCTCACCGAGCGCCTGCCCACGGCGCCCAGACTCCTGTTGTGCGTGAGGTAGTCGCGCAGGGCCGCGTCCGCGGGCACGCCCGGCCTGATGAGGGCGAGAACACGGGCCCCGTGGTTCTCTAGCGTCTCGCCCATCGCGTGTCCTGCTTCAGCTCGAGGGGGCGCGTCTCGATCCTGATCCCCGCGACGCACGGGTGCGCGCGCAGGGATTGGAACACCGGCGCGGTCAGGCGCCACGACAGGGCGTGGCTCGCCTCGGCGACGGGGGCCGCGCCGCCGTCCATGAGCAGGGCGAACTCGATCCTCGTGTCGCCCGGCTCGCGGACGACCGTCTCGCGCAGGGCGTGAAGGAACGGCTCTAGCTCCGGGTGCTCCGGCCTGACGAGCCATGTCACCTTGCGGGCGAGGCGCGAGACCGCGCCGTCCAGCGCGTAGCATTCCTTCACGTTCAAGCGCGGGCCGTCGGCCCCCCTGATGATGTTGCCCTGGACGAGGATCGGCGCGCCCTCGGCGAGGACCTGGCCGTACGCGGCATACGCGTCGGCGAACATGTTGAGCGCGATGGTCGAGGCCCGGGTGGCGAGCGTGAAGGCCGCCCAGGGCCGGTTGTCCTTCTTCGCGTACTTCTTGGCGATATTGCCCGCGATGCCGCAGAGGCGGAACTCACCCCGGTCGGGCAGGCCGGAGAGCTCGTCCGCCGGCGCCGTGTCGATCGCCTCCCAGAGGCCCGAGTAGCTGTTCATCGGGTGCCCGGTGACGTAGAAGCCGAGGAGCTCCTTCTCAAACGAGAGGCGCTCGTGGGCCGTGAAGTCGGCCGCGGGCGCGGCCTCGGGGCGGACCGAGCCGTTGTTCCGCCCCTTGTCCGGCCCCGCGAGGATGCCGAGGAACGTGTCCTGCCCCGCGGCCTTGTCGCGCGCGCGCGCCGAGCTCGCGGCCATGGCCGCGTCGATCCCGTCGAAGATGCTGCGCCTGCCGGCGCGGCTGAAGTCGAACGCCCCGGTCTTCACCAGGTGCTCAAGGACGCGCTTGTTGACGGCGCGACCGTCGACGCGCGAGGCGAAGTCGTCGAAATCCGCGAAGGGCCCGTTCGCCTCCCGCTCGGCGATGATCCGCTGCGCCGCGAGTTCGCCCACGCCCTTAATTCCGGCCAGGCCGAACCTGATCCTTCCCCCCACGGGCGTGAACATCTCGCGCGACTCGTTCACGTCGGGGCCCATGACGCCCAGGCCCATCGCCTCGCACTCGGCGACGAAGTGCGCCACCTTGTCCGCGTTGCCGAGCTCGGAGCTGAGCATCGCGGCCATGAAGTCCACGGGGAAGTTGGCCTTGAGGTACGCCGTCTGGTAGCTCAGGAGCGCATAGGCCGCGGAGTGGGACTTGTTGAAGCCGTAGCCGGCGAACTTGTTGAGGATGTCGAAGATCGCGTCGGCGGTCTTCTCGTCCATCCCGTGCAGCCGCCTCGCCCCCTCCACGAACTTGCCCCGTTCCTCCGCCATGGCCACCGGGTCCTTCTTGCCCATCGCCCTGCGCAGCATGTCCGCGCCGCCGAGCGTGTAGCCCGCGATCACCTTGGCGGCCTCCATCACCTGCTCCTGGTACACCATGACGCCGTAGGTCTCGCTGCAGACGTCCTCGAGGAGCTTGTGGGGGAAGCGCACCGTGCTCGGGTCCTTCTTTCCCCGGATGTAGTCGGGGATCCAGTCCATGGGGCCGGGCCGGTAGAGCGCGATGAGCGCGATGATCTCGTCGATGGAGGAGACCTGGAGCTGACGGCAGAGGTTCTGCATCCCGCCGGACTCCAGCTGGAACACGCCCGTCGTGCGGCCCGTGTTGAGGAGGGCGAACGTCTTCGCGTCGTCGATCGGAACCTTCTCGATGTCAAAGGCCGGGTCGGCGCTCCTGCGGATGTTCTCCACGGCGTCCGCGATCACGGTCAGCGTCTTCAGGCCCAGGAAGTCCATCTTCAGCAGGCCGAGCTTTCCCACCGCGTTCATGTCGAACTGCACGGTGA
>CAYNLL010000173.1:0-6949 GCA_964398015.1 uncultured Opitutaceae bacterium
TAGTGGGTGAGGCGCTCCTTGGTCTCGACGTGGAACAGGTGGGAGAGGTAGTCGGGGGAGCAGCCCAGCAGCTCCGCGATGTGCTGCACGCTCAGCTCCGGGTTGGCGAACTGCTCGCGCACGAGGCACTTTGCGCGGAAGACCTTGCCGATGTCGCCGTTCAGCTGCCCGGTGCCCGTCTCGACGATGTTGCGGAAGAGCCCAAGGACGGCGATGAGCAGGCCCTTGAGCACCGGCGTGCGGGCGGGTCCCTGCGAGTGGAAGGTCTGCGCGATGCTGCTGGTGAGCGTCAGGAAGACGTCGAGGTTCGGCGCGTCGAAGAACTCGATGACCTCGATGTCGGGGTGATGCGGCCGCGCCTCATAGGCGAAATGCAGGCTCACCGTGTTGTTGTAGAAGCCGGCGACAAGGTTTCGAAACGGCTTGCTCGCCTCGGCATGGGCGATCTCCCCGTGGGGCACGCCGGCGGGGATCACGCACGCCTCGTCGGGATTCAGGCTGAACGACTCCCTCGGGAACTGGAAATCGGTCCTGCCCTGCAGCTGCAGGAAGAACTCCGGGCGGTAGTGGTAATGCATCCCCCGGAACTTCTGCACCTGCTTCACCTCGTGCGGGACCCTCAGGCGCAGGCGGTCCTTCTCTGCCAGTCTGATCGCTCCGTCGAAGATCTCGCGCATCTCGGCGCGGTTGTGATCGCTCAAACGTTTTGCGGCAAAGAGCCCCGACGGGTCTTCTTTGACATTCATGGTAGCCATAGCTGGGGCTTGGGGTTTGGGTTGGGGTAACCGACAAACCGAGAGTGCCTCGCTGGCAAAAAAACACAATTTAATACAACGCCCGGCCGGCGCCCGTCTTCGAGCCGCCATTTGCGGAAGGAAGGGGGTGGAGGGCCGGAGGGCAGCTCCGGCAAGGCCGTGGCATTCGCCATGAAACAGAAGAGGGTTGAAGTCCGCCGGCATGCGAATTCGAATCCCCGTGCTCGCGCCATTCACCTGCATGGCCCGGGTCCATGTCGCCCGACCCATTCCGGCAGAGAATCCGAATCCCATGAGCCCGGTCGCCCCGGTCATCGGACGCCTGGCGCTCGCCTTCAACGGGTCCGGCGTCTGGAGCAGGGAGCAGCGGGTCTGGGGGCTTCGCGTCCGCTCGAGGACGTTCGACCGGGCGCTCTACCTGTGGATGCACCGGCTCGGGCTCATGGGGCGGCCGGAGCGGGCCGCCCTGGGCAGGATCGCAAAGCCAGGGATGACGGTGCTCGATGTGGGGGCCAACCTCGGCCTCTACAGCGTCCTCCTCTCGCGCCTCGTCGGCCCCGCGGGAAAGGTGATCGCGTTCGAGCCCGATCCGGGCCTCTACGCGCTCCTGCGCGAGAACTGCGCGGCAAACGGCGCCCTCAACGTCTCGGCGCACAACCTCGCCCTGGGCAGCGCCCCGGAGCGCATGGTCCTAAGCCGCCTCACGCTGAATTCAGGCGACAACCATCTGGGTGCGGACGCCGGAACCACCTTCCGAAGGCCCGTGGAGGTCGAGGTCGAGGCGCTCGACACGCTGATGCCCGGGCTTCGGCCGGATCTCGTGAAGGTCGACGTCCAGGGCTGGGAGCTGAAGGTCCTCAGGGGACTGGAGAGGATGCTGCGGACGGTCGAGAACGTCGTCATTTTCCTCGAGGTCTGCCCAAAATGGCTGCGCCGCGCGGGAGACGGCCCGGAGGAGCTCCACGGATTCCTGACGGACATGGGCTTCAGGTTCTATTCGAGCGTCGACTGGAGGGAGCTGGACAGGGCGGCGTTCGTCATGACGACGGGGCGCCTCAGGGGCCAGGACCACGTGGACCTCCTTGTGACGCGCAGCCGGCTGCCCGCCCGATAGGACGCGGCTGGCCCCCGGGGTAGTTCTTGCCAACGCGCGCATTTTCCATCATTTCAGCGGGCGTCCACATCGCAGGAACTTGGTGATCCGGCGGCAGTTTATGCGGCCGGCGGGTCACGCCGCCGCTCCCTGCGCACTCCCAGCCCAACCGCCAAAACACCCCGGCCCAGCCATGAAAAAAATCGCCGCATTCGCGCTCCTGGTCTCCTTGGCACTTCTCCCGTCCGCGCGCGCCGACGGCCCCTCCGCGCCGCCCGACGCGGCGAGCGGCGGCCTCCGGTTCAGCATCGCCGTCACCAAGTTTGAGAACCACGCCAACTACAACGGCCAGTTCAACCTGTGCGACACCTGGGGCGCCATCCTCACCGACTCGCTGCAGCGCAGCGGGCACTTCATCGTGCTCGGGGTGGCCGACATGAGGCTGGCGGCGATGCAGGAGCAGGATTTCGCCAAGAGCGGGCGGGTGGCGGGGGGCGACAAGGCGCCCGCGACCGGCTTCATGACGCCGGCGCAGCTGCTGATCAAGGGCGAGATCACCAATTTTCAGACTACCTCGGGCCAGCACGGCGGCATCGGCTTCGGCGGCGTGAGCATTGGCATGGGCGGCGACACCGCGGAGATCAACGCGATGGTCTACGTGGTCGACTCGACCACCGGCCAGGTCGTCGCCTCGAAGAAGGTGATCGGCAAGGCGAAGAGCAGCGGGATGTCTGTCGGCTTCACGGAGCGCGACTGGAGCGGGAACATGGGCGGTTTCAAGAAGACCAACGTGGGCACCGCGGTGGAGCAGGCGATCGACGACGCGGTAGCGTTCATCGTGACGCAGATCCCGAGCCTGCACTGGAGCGGAAACGTCGTCCTCGTCAAGGGCACGCAGGTCTACATCAACCGCGGCTCGCGCGAGGGGGTGGCCGCGGGCCAGGTCTTCAAGGTGGGCTCCTCCGAGGTCCTGCGCGACCCGGCGACGGGTGAGACGCTTGACGTGGCCTTTACGGAGAAGGGCCGGATCCACGTCGACACCGTCAAGGAGAAGATCTCCATCTGCTCCATCGTCTCGGGCGACGGTCTGGCGAACGGCATGGCCGTGGCGCCGCTGACGCCCTGACGCACTCCGGGCGGGCTTAGGGCCCCTTTACCACGAACGCCTCCAGCGCCCCGGCCTGGGAGGGCGGGAAGCGGCCCGTGACCAGGACGCCGTCCTCGCGGTGCTCCTGCTCCTGGACGTGCCCGAGCTCGTGGAGGCGGGCGACGAGGTCGTAGCGGTCAAGCGGGATCAGCACCCGCACGGTGCCCAGCCCGTGGGCGATCATCTCGCGGCAGCGGTCCTCCAGGGCGGGGATGCCGTCGCCCGTGCGCGCGCTCACGAAGAGCGCGTCGGGCACGGCCTGGCGCGCCGCCCGCATCTCCGCCGCGTCGGCGAGGTCCACCTTGTTGAAGACGTTCACGACCGGCCGGTCGCCCGCGCCCAGCTCCGCCAGCACGCTGAGCGTCGTGGCCCTGTGCTTCTCGAAGTGGGGGCTCGTGATGTCGACGACGTGGATCAGGAAGTCCGCGACGAGGACCTCCTCGAGCGTGGCCTTGAACGCCTCGACGAGGCCGTGCGGCAAACGGCGGATGAACCCGACCGTGTCCGTCAGCAGCAGCTTCTGGTTGCCGGGGAGCAGCAGCTGGCGCGTCGTCGGGTCCAGCGTGGCGAAGAGCTTGTTCTCGGCGAGGACGCTGGAGCCGGTGAGCGTATTGAGGAGGGAGGACTTTCCCGCGTTCGTGTAGCCGACGATGGAAGCCGTGGGCAGCGGGACGCGCACCCGGCGCGTCCGCTGGATCCCGCGCTGGCGCACGACCTGGGCCAGCTCCGCCTTGAGGTGGGAGATCCGGTTGCGGACCACGCGGCGGTCCTGCTCGAGCTGGGTCTCGCCCTCTCCGCCCAGCGCCCCCTTCCCGCGCTGGCGCGAGAGGTGCGTCCACGCGCGCGTCAGGCGCGGCAGCGAGTATTCCATCCGGGCGAGGGCCACCTGCAGCACGGCCTCCCGCGTGTGCGCCCGGTCCGCGAACACCTCAAGGATGACCTCCTGGCGGTCGATCACGGCCATTCCTGCGAGCTCCTCCCAGTTGCGCTGCTGCGCCGGGGAGAGGGCCGAGTCGAAGACGATCACCTCGGCCCCGTCCTCCTTCGCGAGGGCCGCGAGCTCCTCCGACTTGCCCTTGCCGAGGTAAAGGGCGGGGGAGGGGTCGCGCAGTCTCACGAGGGTCGTGCGGACGACCGACAGGCCAAGGTTCTCCACGAGCTCGGTCAGCTCCGCCAGGAGCTCCTCACCCTCGCCCGCGGGCATGTCGTGTGTCTGGACCCCGATCAAGAACGCGCGCTGTGCCTTGGGCAGGGTGGGAAGGAAGTCGGCCATGTAATAGGGTTGCGGAGTCGAGGGGCGGCGCATGGGCTTGCCCAAGGCGCCCGGTCAAGCTACGCTCGGTGCCTCCTTAACGCAAACAAATGCCTGCCTGCTCGATACTGATCGTTGATGACGAGCCCGGAATCCGGGAGCTGATGAGCATGATGCTGGAGGAGGCCGGCCACACGGTCTCCGTGGCGCAGGACGGCCTGGAGGCCCCGAAGATCATGGCCGCCAAGCCGATCGACCTCGTGATCACGGACCTGCTGATGCCGGAGCGGGACGGGCTCGAGTTCATCACGGAGCTCCGCAAGAAATACCCCAGCGTGAAGATCATCGCGATGTCCGGCGGCGGCCATGTCGCCCGCGACTCCTACCTGAGGATCGCGAAGAACTTCGGGGCGCATTTCCTCCTGGAGAAGCCGTTCAGCCAGGCCGGCGTCCTCGCCGCCATCGACTCCGTGCAGAAGGCGCCCTGAGGGGCGTCAGTCGAGGAAGACGACGCAGACGGGCATGGGGACGGACACGGCGCCCGGGACCCGGCCCAGGCGGCCGCTCCTCGGGTCGACGCCAAAGGAGCACAGGGTGCCCGAGTCCTGGTGGGCGCAGACGAGCCATGCCCCGTCGGGCGAGAGAGAAAAGCTGCGCGGCCCCCGCCCCCCGCACGGCACCGTCTCCACGGCCGAAAGCAGGCCGGTTGCCGGGTCGATCGCGAAGACGGAGATCGTGTCGGGCCCGCGGCTCGAGCCGTAGAGGAACCTGCCGCTCGGGTGGACCCGGACCTCGGCGGCGGTCGCCGCGCCGCTGAATCCCTCAGGGAGAACGGACACCGCCTGCAGGGGCGCGAGGCGGCCCTGCGAGGGCTCGTAGTCGTAGGCGACAACCGTGTTGTCGATCTCGTTGATAGCGTACGCGTGGCGCCCGGACACCCCGAAGGCGAGGTGCCGGGGACCCGCCGCGGGGGATGATGCGACGTAGGGCGGCGTGCCCGGCTCCAGGGCCGGCCTGCCTGGGTCGATCCGGTAGGTGTAGATCCGGTCGAGGCCAAGGTCGCACACGACCGCGAACCGGTTGTCGGGCGAGACGTTCGCCGAGTGGACATGGGGCGAGGTCTGGCGCGTGGGATGCGGCCCAGACCCGCAATGGGCCACGACCGAAGGCGGGCCCAGGGAACCGTCGCCCCCCAGCGGGATGGCGGCGGCGAGGCCCAGGTGGTAGTTGGCCGCGACGGCGACCCGGCCCGTCCCGTCGACGGCGATGTGGCACGGCGTGGGACCTTCGCCGGGCGGCGTCTGCTGGACCGGGGAGAGGCCGCCCGAGGCCGCGTCCACGCGGAACGAGGAGGCCCAGGCTGGGCCCGCGCAGACGGCGTACAGGAGGCCGCGGTCGGGGGAGAGCGCGAGGAAGGTGGGGTTCGGCGCCGCGGCCGCCAGGCCGGCCTCGCCGAGGGCCCCCGTTGCCGCGTCAAGGCTCGCCGAGTAGATCCCGCGGCTCGCGCCGCGGGTGTAGGTGCCGACGTAGAGGCGGTGCTTTGGCGGGCGCATTTGCCACAGGAAACCCCGTATCGGCGCTACGGCAAGCGGCGAGCGGCCCCGCCCCCGGCGTCGTCGGGAAGGAACGCGGTCCAAGCGCCGGCGGCGAGGACGAGGGCGCTTGCGGCCAGAAGGGCGAGGCGGAAGTCCCCGACGGGGGCGGCCCAGCCGAAGACGACGGAGGCCCCGGCGGCGGCGAGCCTGCCGATGTTGTAGCAGAACCCGGCTCCCGTGGTGCGCAGGAGCGTCGGGAAGAGCGGGGGCAGGTACATCGTGAAGAGCCCGAACACGCCGGAAAAGAACCCGACGAGCGGGAACCAGAGCCAGGCGAGCTCGGCAAATCCCCGGGGCACCGCGAAAGCCCCGACCATGGACGCGACCATCCCGGCGAGCATCAGCATGATCGCCCGGCGGTTGCCGAGCCAGCTGGCCACCGCCCCTGCGGCGAAGTTGCCCGCGATGGCGAGGGCGTTGACAAGGAAGAAGGCGGCGGAGACATCGCGCGTCGCCTCGGCGGGCGGCGTGCCGGCCGCCTCGAGAAGGCGGCGCAGGTGCTGGGGGTGCCAGAACTGGAAGAGCCACCACCCCGACAGGCTGAGCGCGCACACGGCGCTCGTGTGCCAGGTGATGCGGGCCACCTCGCCGCGGAACAGGTCGCGAAGGCCCGGGCGCGAGGCGGCCCCCGCGTCCGCCCGGCGCCACGCCTCCGACTCGGGCACCTGCCGGCGGATCCACACCACCAGGAGGGCCGGGGCGACCCCGATCAGGAACACCCACCGGTCGGCGGGCGGGTGGGGAAGGAGCGAGAGCAGCCCGACGAGGGTCGCCGCGGCGATGATCCCCAGGTTGACCGCCGTCTGCAGGACGGCCGACAGCCAGGGGCGCCACGGGGCCGGCCAGGTCTCGGCGATCAGGGAGGCGCCGACGGCCCACTCGCCGCCGATCCCGAGCGCGGCCATGAACCGGAAGAGCATGAGCTGCCACCACGTCTGCGACGCGGCGCAGAGCCCCGTGCAGAGCGCATAGGTCAGGATGGTGAGCGAGAGCGCCCTGCTGCGGCCGATGCGGTCGCCGAGACGCCCGAAGAAGGCGCCGCCGAACGCCCATCCCACCAGGAATGCCGCCTGGATGTAGGAGCTCTTCTGCTTAACGGCCGGGTCG
>CAYNLL010000174.1:0-6924 GCA_964398015.1 uncultured Opitutaceae bacterium
GACCACTCGCTCCTGCATCCGACGATGACCGACGCCCAGCTCGACGCGGGCTGCCGCCTGGCCGTGCGCTGCGACGTGGCGGCCGTCTGCGTCAAGCCGTACTATGTCGCGCGGGCGGCGGAGGTGACGCGGGGCTCGGGGGTCCTGGTGTGCTCGGTGATCGGGTTTCCTCACGGCAACAGCCACACCTCGATCAAGGTGCTCGAGGCGGAGCTCGCCGTGCGCGAGGGCGCCACGGAGATCGACATGGTGGCCAACGCCGGGCGCCTGCTCGGCGGGGACGCGCGCTACGTGGCCGGCGACATCAGGGAGGTCAACGCCGCGTGCGTCGCGCAGGGCGCCCTCCTCAAGGTGATTTTCGAGACCGACTACCTCCAGGACGCCGAGATCGTCCGGCTATGCGAGATCTGCACGGAGATCGGCGTGGCCTTCGTCAAGACGTCCACGGGCTACGGCTTCGTCAGGCAGCCGGGGGGCGACTACAACTACAAGGGCGCCACGGACGCCCACCTGCGGCTCATGCGTGCCCATTGCCCGGAGAGCGTCCGGATCAAGGCCGCGGGGGGCGTGCGCACGCTCGACGACCTGCTGCGGGTCCGCTCGCTCGGCGTCGCCCGCGTCGGGGCGACCGCCACGCTGGCGATGCTGGAGGAGGCGGTGAAGCGGGGCCTTCCGGGGCCGGTCCCCGCTGGCCTTCGCGCCCCTGCCGCGGCCCCCGCCGCGTAGTGCGCAGCGCCCTTGCGGATCAGCCCGCACCCGCCTTCTCGCCGGAGCCGGTGACGCGCGAGGAAAGCCAGGCGAGGCCCAGCGCGATCAGGCAGGCCGCGAGCACCTGCATCACCCGCTCCTCGGCGATCCCGATCTCGGTTGCCCGGCTGGACCCCTCGACACGCGCCACCTCCATGACGATAACGACCGTGACGGGGGCCAGCCGCCAGTTGGCCGGGTAGCGCGGGAGCGTGGTCACCAGGCACGTGGTGATCGCCAGGCACACGAACATCGTGAGCGGCGTCAGGCCACCGACGATCGCCCCGGTGAGGCCGACGGTGGCGCCGACCAGCGTGTTGAGGGAGCGCGCCGCCACGAGCTTCTTGGCCGAATCGAGGTTGGGCTCGCTGACGATGCAGATCGTGATGATGGCCCAATAGGGGCGGTCGATGCCCAGGGCCCCGAGCCCGTACCACGAGATCAGCGCGCCTGCCAGGATCTTGCCCACGTACCACAGGGACTGGGCGTTTGGCGTGGGGAAACGGAAGCTCATGGGTCCAACGGCCCCCGAATTACGGCACCGCCCGGGCGCACGGCAACACCATCCGCGCTTGGGCAATTCGCCCCTCTCCAGCGACAGGTGGCCCCAAAAGCATTCCGCGGGGGCCGGTTTTTCGGCAACGTTTCGCCGGATGGACACGCGCGACGAAGGCACCCGGAGAATCTTTTGGGCGCTGCGCGTCGGCACGGCCATGGAATTTGTCGGTCACGGAGCCCTTGGCATCACCCGCGTCGCGTCCTGGACCTCGTATTTCGCGGTCGTGGGCATCCAGCGGGAGGCGGCTCTGACCCTGATGCCGCTCGTCGGCTTGTTGGACGTCGCGCTCGGGCTGATCGCCCTATTCTGCCCGGCAAGGGGGACGGTGCTCTACATGGCGGCGTGGGGCCTCTGGACGGCGCTCCTGAGGCCGCTCGCCGGCGAGCCGTTCTGGGAGGCTGTCGAGCGCGCGGGAAATTACGGCGCCCCTCTCGCGCTGGCCCTCATGGCGGGGGGAGGGGGCAGGGAGGGCGGCCCCAGGCTGCCGGGCGTCGAACCGGGGCCGTGGGCGCTGTTGTCATGGATCCTTCGCCTCACCACGGCGCTTCTCCTCCTGGGCCACGGCGCGCTGGGCTTGGTGGTGCGCAAGCCCCTCCTCGGCCTGCAGTACGCGAGCGCGGGCCTGCACGCCCCATGGGTCGAGCCGCTGGCCGGGGCCTTCGAGTGCGCGCTCGCCCTTGGCGTGCTGGTGCGGCCCGGCTTCGGGCTCCTCATGTTCGTCCTGGCCTGGAAGATCGCGACCGAGGCCCTCTCGCCGCTCTCGGGCTCCCCCATCTGGGTGTTCATCGAGCACGGGGGCAGCTATGCGGCGCCGCTCGCCCTGGCCCTCATGGCCAGCGTGCGGAGCATCCCCCCGGCCGTAACGGCCCGGGCTGTTCCGGCGTAGGGCCGGGCCCCGGCCTCAGCTGCGCGCCGTCGTGCTCGCCAGCTCGTAGCTGATCTTGCCCTCGATGATCTCGCGAAGGGCCGTGTCCTCGTCGGAGAGCTTCTCCAGCGACTCCACCAGCGGCCGGTTGCCCCGCTTCAGCTGCTTCACGCGGCGCGACACCACGTTGACCAGGATGTTGGGATCATCGATCACCTTCTGGGCCGCCTTGATGTAGTCGTCTCTCATGTCCGTGCAATTTAGGCGCCGAGGCGCCAGATAACGACCCATATCGCGGGGGCACCGCGCGGGTCGCCCCAATCACAGCCCAGGCCATTTGGTTACGACAGTTTCAGATCGGGGCCGGCGCGGCATCGAAGCGCCGCGCCCTTCGGCCCCGCCGTCATTCCATCACCAGCCTGTAGCCGATTCCAGACTCCGTCTTGAGGTGGCGCGGCTTGTGGGGCTCGGACTCAAGCTTCTGGCGGATGTGGGTCATGTGCACGCGCAGGTAATGGGTGTTCTCCTCGGACTTCGGGCCCCACAGCTCGCGCAGCATCTGTCCGTGGGTCACCACCTTGCCGCGGTGGATCACGAGCAGGCGCAGCATCGCATATTCCTTCACTGTGAGGCGGACCTCCACGCCCGCCCGGCGCACGGTCCTCGAGGACAGGTCGACCTCGATGTCGCCGAAGGACACCGCGGCCGGCTCGTTTTCCCCGGGCGCGCGCCGCAGCACGGCGCGCAGGCGGGCCGTGAGCTCGGCCGCCCCGAAGGGCTTCGTCAGGTAGTCGTCCGCCCCGGCGTCCAGGGCGGCCACCTTGTCGCTCTCTGCCGCCTGGACGGTCAGCATGAGCACGGGCACCTTCGACCACTCCCGCAGCTGGCGCAGGACCTCGATCCCGCTCATGTCGGGAAGGCCGATGTCCAGCACGATCACGTCGGGCTGGCAGCGCGCGGCCTCCCCCAGGCCGATCCGGCCGCTTTCGGCCTCCAGCACCGCGAAACCCGCGGCCTCAAGCGAGATCCTCAGCAGGCGCAGGATCTGCACTTCGTCGTCGATAACAAGGACCGTGGTCTTTCCCGGAGGCATAAAGTCATTCCGCGGGCACGTAGCCGTGCGGCTGGTAGGGCAGGTAGACCGTGAGGACGGCGCCGCCGCCGGGGTTTTCCCCCGCCACGACGTCGCCCCCCTGGGCGGTCACGAATCCGCGGATGATGGAGAGTCCGAGCCCGAGCCCGCCCGCCTTGGCGGCGTCGCCGCGCTGGAACTTCTGGAACAGGCGCTCCCGCATCGCCGCCGGCAGGCCCGGCCCGCGGTCGGCCACCGTGAAATAGATGCGCGACTTCGCCCGGTCGAAGCCGGCTGCGAGAAAAATCTCGGTCCCCGGGGGGGTGTGCAGGGCGGAATTGAGGAGCAGGTTGGCGATCACCTGCTCCATGAGGGCGGCGTCGGCGCGGAAGAGCGGGAGGTCCTTGGGGATGTCCGTCTCGAACGGGTGGCCCGCGAGCTGCTCGCTCACCCCGTCAACGGCGGCGTTGAGCAGGTCGTGGACGTCGCACCAGTCGAGGTGGGGCTTGAGCGCCCCCGACTCCAGGCGGGTCTGGTCGAGCAGGTTGTTCACGAGGCGGTTGAGCCTGCGCGTGGCGGTGCGAATCTCCTCAGCCAGGCTGGCGCGCGTGGGCTCGTCTGCGTTCTCGAGATTCTCAACCGCCGCGCTCAGGACGGCAAGCGGCGTCTTGAGCTCGTGGGAGACGCCGTCGAGCAGCGTCCGGTGGAGCTTGTCGGACTCCGCGAGCAGCTTCTCGCGCTCGCCCACGGCCCGCAGCTGTTCGCGCTCCACCAGCTGCGCAAGCTGGTTGGCGAAGCTCTCGGCCAGGTCGCGCTGGGCGAGCGTGAGGGTGACCTCGGGGGGAAGCTTCAGGATCAGCACGCCGATGGCGGTGTCCTCGCGCACCAGGGGCAGGTGGAAGCCCTCCGCCGAGGGCAGGGTGTCCGTGAAGCGCCCCGCCTTCTTGCGGTTGCGCCATGTCCAGTCCGCAACCGCCCGCTCCTTGTCCGAGAGCGTGAAGGAGCCGGCGAAATGGGGCATGAGTGCGGAGCCGTTGCCGTCGTCCAGGAGGAGGGCCGTCTTCGCCCCGAAGTGGGCGTCGGCCTGGCGCAGCGCCGCGAAGACGGCCTCATCGAGGCTGCGCGCGGAGCCGATCGCCTGCGTCAGGTGGAAGAGCGCCGTCGCCCGGTCCTCGCGCATGCGCTCGTTGCGCTCCTGCGCCCGCACCCGGGCTGTCAACTGACCTGCAATAAGTGAAACGACGAAGCAGGAGAAGCAGAGCAGACCGTCCTCGAAGCGGTCGATCCTGAATGTGAAGAGCGGGGGGATGAAGAGAAAGTCCCAGGTGAGCGCGCTCACGATCCCGGCGACCAGGACGGGCCCGGGCCCCACGCGCAGGCTCAGGAGGATGACCGCGAGGAGGTAGAAGAGCCCCACGGAGAGGTACCCGGAGTGGGGGACGACCGCCCAGCCGGCCAGCGTGAGGGCGGCGAGCACGCCGAACACCTCCCCGTACTCCCTCGCGGGCGATGCGTTCTTCGGCCGCCAGTGGGCCCAGGCCATCTCCTTCTCCGCGGCGCGCTCCGCGGGAACCACGTAGATGTCGATGGAGCCCCCCATCCTGAGGAGGCGGTCGACGAGGTTGCCGCCCCAGAGGAGGTCGAGCCAGCGCGGCCTCAGGGACTTGCCGACGACGATCTGCGTGGCGTTGTTCTGCAGGGCGACGCGCACGAGCGCCTGGGCGACGTCGTTGTCGTGGGTGACGACCACCTCAGCCCCCAGCTCGCGGGCGAGCGCCAGGTTCCGCTCGAGGCGGCGCTGGTCCTCCGCATCGAGCGGCACCGTGGACTCCACGCTGACGGCGATCCAGGAGGCGCCCTGCGAGGCCGCCATGCGCCGCGTCCAGCGCACGAGTTGGGTGGAAGACGGGCTCGGGCCGACGGCCACGAGCAGCCGCTCCCCGGAGCGCCAGATGGTCTTGAACGTCCCGGTGGAGCGCATCTCCCTGAGGCGCTTGTCGACCTGCTCGGCCACGAAGCGCAGCGCGAGCTCGCGAAGGGCCGTGAGGTGCGTGTCCTTGAAGAAGCCGTCGGCGGCGGCGGCGGCGCGCCCGTCCATGTACACCTTCCCCTCGCTCAGGCGCTCCCGGAGCGCCTCGGGCGTCAGGTCGACGAGCTCGATCTGGTCCGCCAGGCCGAAGACCGAGTCGGGCACGGTCTCGTGCACGGTCGCCCCTGTGATCTGGCGCACGGCGTCCGCGCGGCTCTCGATGTGCTGGACGTTGAGGGTCGTGAAGACGTCGATTCCCGAGTCGAGCAGCTCGACCACGTCCTGGAAGCGCTTCGGGTGGCGCGAGCCCGGGGCGTTGGTGTGGGCGAACTCGTCGATGAGCGCGAGCTTGGGCCTTCGGGCGAGGATTCCCTCGAGGTCCATCTCGGTCAGCTGGATTCCCTTGTAGGCGACCTGCCTGCGCGGGAACACGGGCAGTCCCGCCAGGAGCGCCTCGGTTTCCTCGCGGCCATGGGTCTCGACGACGCCGACCACGAGGTCGACCCCCTCCTTGAGCTCCTGCTGCGCCGCGCGCAGCATGGCGTAGGTCTTCCCGACGCCGGGGCACATCCCGAAGAACACCTTGAGCTTGCCGCGGCGGGCGCGCTGCTCCTCGCGGTTGAGGGACGCCAGCAGCGCGTCGGGATCGGGACGGTTATCGGTCATGGTCCGGGTCGAGAGTAGGAAGCCTCCGCGCGGGGCGCAAGCAGGCCCGCGCGCCTTCGGCCGATCGCCGCCGCCGGGAGCCTAGGGTGCGAGAGAGCGCGGATGGGGGGGAGAGGACCGTCCGTCGTCCGGGGTGCCGACGGGCACGCCGCCGAGCCGTCCCAGGGCCAACCCTGCGAGGACGCCGGCGAGCGCTACGGCGACGTACGCCCAGAGCCTGAGTCTGTCGATTCCATGGGGCATGGAGGTGTCATCACTTCGCGGCCGTGTCCAGCGCCACGTTTAGCCGCAGGACGTTGACGCCGGGCTCCCCGAGGACGCCCAAGTCCCGCCCCTCGGTGTAGGCCGAGACGAGGGACTGGACGCGTTCGAGCGAGAGGCCGCGCGCCTTGGCGACGCGCGGCGCCTGGATGAGGGCGTTGGACACGCTGATGTGGGGGTCGAGGCCACTGCCGGAGCGGGTGACCGCGTCAGCCGGCACGGAGTCCGTGTCCTTCAGGCCATTGCTCGCGCGGTAGGCGGCGACCAGGTCCTTGATGCCGTCGAAGTTGTTCGGGTCGCTTACGTCCTTGCCGTTCGCGTCCTTCGCATGGACGCCGTTGGCGAGCTTCGCGCTCGTCGGCCCGAGGTTGGTGCCCCCGGAGCTTGTCGCGTCGTAGCCGTTGCCGGCCGCCGAAGGACGGGGCTGGAAGTACTTGTCGCT
This sequence comes from uncultured Opitutaceae bacterium, assembly GCA_964398015.1. Taxonomy (GTDB): domain Bacteria; phylum Verrucomicrobiota; class Verrucomicrobiia; order Opitutales; family Opitutaceae; genus Palsa-1447. The sequence goes on from CAYNLL010000174.1 coordinate 6,642, forward strand.
CGAGAAGTTCTGCGCGAGGAGCGCCGAGCCCCGGACCGTGCCGTCCTTGTCGACGATCAGGCTGCCGTTGGCCTTGTAGGAGAAAAGCGCCTGGGCCGCGCCCCATACCGCGAGGGGGTAGGCGCCGCACAGCAGCACGGTGAACACGAGCGTGAGCAGCAGGGAAATCTTCAGCTCTGTGAGGAGGGTCTTCATGGTTCAGACGAGGTGGGCCGCGTTGACGAGGATGTCGATCAGCTTGATGCCGACGAACGGGATGATGATGCCGCCGAAGCCGTAGATG
>CAYNLL010000175.1:0-6904 GCA_964398015.1 uncultured Opitutaceae bacterium
TCGGGGGCCTCTTCGCCGGGAGGGCTGCCCCTGCAAGGCGCGGGGCCGGGCAACACTGCCCAAAATGCTCCCGCTCAGCCGGCTGGCCGCCGTCGCCGCGTTTGCCCTGGGCGCCGCGCTGCGCGCGGGCCCGTGGCCCGACATCCAGAGCGACCTCGCGCCGGGCCCGGCGGTCCACTGGGGCGTCCTCCCGAACGGCCTGCGTTACGCCGTCCGGCACAACGCGGAGCCGAAGGGCCGCGCGTCGCTTCGTCTCCTGGTGGCGGCCGGCTCGATCGACGAGCGCGAGAGCGAGCGCGGCATCGCCCACTTCATCGAGCACATGGCGTTCCGCGGCACCCGCGAGCACCCCAACGGGGGCATGACCGCGGACCTGCAGCGCCTGGGCGTCGGCTTCGGGCCCGACACGGCCGCCTTCACGTTCTGGGACCACACCCTCTACCAGCTCGAGCTTCCCGACACCGCCGAGCCGACGCTGCGCGAGGGGCTCGGCGTCTTCCGGGAATACGCGCAGCACATCACCTTCGACCCCGACCTCATCGACCGCGAGCGCGACGTCATCCTCAACGAGCGCGACACCCGTGACACCCCTTCCGCGCGCGCGGGCCTGGCCAACCTCAAGCTGCTCTGGCCCGCCGCGCTGCAGGTGAACCGCAACCCGATCGGGCTCGCCGAAAACATCCGCAGGTTCACGCGCGCCGAGTTTGTCGCCTTCTATGACGCGTGGTACCGCCCGGAGAGGATGGCGGTGATCGTCGTGGGCGACGTGGACCCCGACGCCGTCGTGCGCCTGATCGGCTCGGTGATGGGGGGCGTTGCGGCGCGCGGGCCCGCGCGCACCGACGAGATCCCCCAGGTGCCCGCCGATTCCGGCCTGCCCGACGTGCGCGTCTTCGTGGACAAGGGGCTCCCGGGCGCCGAATGCGAGATGGAGCACCCGTTTCCCGAGGCCGCCTCGCCCGACACGCATGAGCGCCGGGTCGCTCAGCTCAGGCGGGCCCTCGCGTTCTCCGTCCTCCAGCACCGCGCATCCCGGCTCTCGAAGAGATCCGACATGGGCTTCGTGGTGCCGGTCGCCACCTTCTCGAGCCCCATGCCGGGCTGGGCGCTGGCGGCCTTCGGGGCGTCCGGAACAATCAGCAACTGGAAGGCGTTGGTGGCCGACCTCGAGCAGGAGCACCGCAACGCGTTCCAGTACGGGTTTACCGCCGCCGAGGTCTCGTTCGCCCGAACGGCCTACGCCGCGGCCTTCGAGGACGCCGTGCGCACGTCCGCGACCTGGCACTCCGACTGGATCGCCGGCACGATCGCCAACTCGATCGTGGCGGGAACGGTGTTCACCACGCCGGCCACCGTCCAGAGGGACCTGGCGGCCGACCTCGCGGCGGCCACCCCCGCCGACTGCCTCGCGGAATTCCGGCGCGCGTGGACCTCGCAGTCCCTGCACGTGTTTGTCGCAACGAACCCGACGTTTCCGGTGACGGCCACCGAGATCGCCGCCGCGCTGAACGCCAGCAGGGCGAAGCCGGCGACCCGGCCGGCCGAGACCGCGTCCGCCTCCTTCGCCTACGGCGACTTTGGTCCGGCGGGGCGCATCGTGCGGTCGGAGCAGGTCCCGGACTTGGACGTCCGGGAGGCGGAGTTCGCCAACGGCGTGCGCCTCAACTTCAAGGCGACGTCCTTCGAGGCGGGCTCGGTCCAGATGTGCGTCCGCGTCGGCACGGGCCGGCTGTCGCAGCCGGAATCCAAGCCCGGACTCGATCTGTTCGCCAATGCGATCGTCCCGCTGGGCGGCCTCGGGAAGGATTCCGTGGAGGACCTGCAGGAGGTCCTCGCGGGCCATTCGCTCCAGGTGAACTTCGGGGTCAACAGCGATTCGCTGGATTTCAACGCCCGCTGCGCGCCAAAGGACCTGGGCCTGTGCCTCCAGCTGATCGCCGCGTACCTGACGGACACGGCCTACCGGGCCAACGCCATGCCCCAGGTCAAGGCGTCCTTCGGCAACCTCTACGCGTCGCTCGTGGCCTCGCCCGCGGGGCCGATCACGATGCAGTCGGGCCGCGTGCTGTCCGGGGGCGACCGGCGCTTCGGTACCGCGACTCCCGCGGAGATCGGGGCGCGGACGATCGCGGAGGTGCGCGATTGGATCGATCCCCAGTTCAGGGGCGGCCCCATCGAGCTGGGCGTCGTCGGCGACACGACGTGGGAGGAGGTGTCCGCCTGCGTCAGCTCCACCCTCGGGGCGCTGCCCCGCCGCGCCGAGCGCTCGGAGACGGTCGCATCGCAGGTCCTCAACGCCCCGCAGAAGCCGTCGAAGCCCGTCTACGTCTCGACCACGGATCCGAGCCTGCGCCAGGTGGCCATCACCTGGTTCTGCCCCGTTCCCGACCTCAAGGGTGTTCACATGGAAAGGCGGTGCCGCCTCCTCGCGGGCCTGCTGGCCGAGCGCATGCGGGTCCGCCTCAGGGAGGAGCTGGGCGCCGCGTACGGCTTCGACGCCGACTTCGTCCAGTTCGACGGCTTCCCGGACTTCAGCTACTTCGTCGTCAACACGGCGGTCGCGCTCGTCCACGCGCAGAAGGCCGACGAGCTCATCCGCTCTGAGATAAAGGCCCTCCAGCGCGGCCGGTTCACCGACGACGAGTTCGAGCGTGTGAAGCTCCCGTTCCTCAAGAAGCGAGAGGAGGACCTGCGCGACAACGGCTACTGGTGCTACACGGTGCTGCGGGACGCCCAGCAGCGTCCCGAGCGCCTCGCCGCCGCCAGGGACCGGCAGTCGGACTGCGCCTCCATCCGCCGGTCCGACATCGAGGGCCTTGCGGAGCGCTACTTCGCGTCCGGCCGGTGGTTCCAGTTCGTGGCCTATCCGCACACCGGGTCCGCGGTCCAGCCGCCGGTGCGGCCGTTCGCCGAGGGGATCGGCCTCGGGCCGGCGCACTGAGGAGGGGGCCGCCGCGCCCTCCGAAAACTCTGGAGACTTCCGGGGGCGCGGGCGATGCTCCCGGGGCCCCGGCCCCGCGCACATGCCCCACCTCGGTAGCCCCCGACACCTTTCGCTCGCGAGCGCCCTCCTGCTGGCCGCCCTGCGCGGCGCCGCTTCCCCCGTTCCGCTCGGAGCGTTCACCGGCCAGGCCGATGTCGGAACCGTCAGCCGCCCGGTCGCCGCCTCCTGCGACGCCGCCGGCGAGTACACGATAGGCGCCGGCGGCGCGAACATCTGGGGCGGCGCGGACGCCTTCGGCTTCGTCTGGACGCCCGTCTCGGGCGACATCGCGATCGCCGCGGACATCTCCCTCCTGGGCTCGAGCAGCCAGGGCCACCGCAAGGCCTGCGTCATGTTCCGCCAGTCCCTGGATCCGGGCTCGGTTTACGCCGACGTCGCCGTCCATGGCGACGGCCACATCGCGCTTCAGTTCCGCAGCGAGCCCGGGGGGCCGACGCGCACCGTCCAGTGCCCGGCGGGCGCGCCGCAGCGCGTGCGCCTGGAGCGGCGCGGGCCGTACGTCACCCTGTCCCTCTCGGGGGGCGGGGGCCCGTTCTCCTACTCGGGGTGCGCCGTCCGGCTGGCGCTCGGTGGGCCCTTCCTCGCCGGCCTCGCCGTCTGCGCCCACGACCCCGCCGCATTCGAGACCGCGAGGTTCGCCTCGGTCGAGCTCGGGCCGCCGCCCCCGCCGGCCGCCCCCGCCTCCGCGCTCGAGGTGCTTTCGCTCTCGTCCCTCGATCGCCACGTGGTCTGCCGCGGCGCGGGCCGCATGGAGGCGCCGCACTTCGCGCCGGACGGGTCCGCGCTCTATTTCGACCTTGGCGGCAGGATCTACCGGCTGGCGCTTCCCGCAACCCAGCCCCCCGCCCTCGTCGACACAGGGCTCGCGACGCACTGCAACGACGACCACGGCCTCTCGCCCGACGGCTCGACGCTCGCGATCAGCGACTACACGGACGGCGGACCGTCGCTCATGTACCTGCTGCCGGCCGCCGGCGGCGCGCCCAGGCCGATCGGCGTGCCGGGGCCCGCCTACTGGCACAGCTGGTCGCCGGACGGCCGGACACTGGCCTACTGCGCGGCGCGCCACGGCAACTATGACGTCTACACGATCGCGGTCTCGGGCGGCGAGGAGAGGCGCCTGACGACCGCCCCGGGCAATGACAACGGGCCCGACTACACGGCCGACGGGCAATGGATCTACTTTCATTCCGACCGCACCGGACGCATGCAGATCTGGCGAATGCGCACGGACGGCTCGGGCCAGGAGCAGGTGACCGGCGACGCGTTCTACAACTGGTTCCCGCATCCCTCGCCGGACGGGCGCTGGATCGTCTTCCTCTCCAGCCGGGCCACTCCGACGACCGGACATCCGCCGGACGGGGACTATTTCCTGCGCCTGATCCCCGCCGCCGGCGGTCCGCCCCGGGAAATCGCCCGTTTCTACGGCGGCAACGGCTGCTTCAACATACCGTGCTGGTCGCGCGACAGCACGCGCATAGCCTATGCGACGTTTGAACCTGCTCCATAGCTCGCTGCTCCTCGCGGCGGGGGCCCTTTCGGGCGTCGCGCTCCAGGCCGAGGACACGGGCTCCGCCCGGGGGCGGACCCTGTTCACCCAGCAGTGCGCCTCGTGCCACGCCCTGGCCCAGGACGGCATCGGCCCGCCGCTCGGGGGCGTCACCACCGTGCTGACGGAGGACCGGCTGGTGCAGTGGGTCCACGATCCCGCCAAGGTGATCGGCAGGGGCGACGCCCGTGCCGCGGCGCTGCTTCGCCGCTACAAGGCGCCGATGCCCCCCTTCGCCTACCTGGACGGGTCCCAGGTCGCCGACATCGCCGCCTTCATCTCCGAGCAGTCCGCCGCCCAGCACCTGGCGCCGTTCCCCATCGACGCCAGGGTCTCCTCCGCGGGCCCGCGCCTCCTCCCCCCGGTGGAGAGGACGGGCCTCATGGTCGAGGTGGAGGACTATGTGCAGATCCCGCGCCTGCCCAACCGGACACCCTACAAGGGCATCACGCTGCTGCGCCCGGACCCGCGCGAGGCGGGAGCCCTGCTCATCTGCGACCTGATGGGCATCATCTACCGCGTGAAGGACCGCCAGGTGAGCGTGTTCCTGGACATGCGCAAGACCTTCCCCTCCTTCGTCTGGGACCCGGGGGTCGCGACGGGGCTGGGAAGCTTCGCCCTTCATCCCGCCTTCATGCGCAACGGCATCTTCTACACGGCCCACGCCGAGACGTTTCGCGGCACGCCCGCCATCAACGCGAGCGACATCCCCGCGGACGTCCCGCCCGGCGCCTCTCCCCCGCTTGAGTGGGTCCTCACCGAGTGGCGCCTGGGCGACCGCGCCGCGGCGGCCTTCGCCGGCACGCACCGGGAAGTGCTGCGGTTCGTCACCCCCACCACGGCCCACGCCTCCCAGGAGATCGCGTTCGCCCCGGCCGCCGGCCCCGGCGACCCCGACTACGGCATGCTTTACATCGGCATCGGCGACGGCGGGTCGGTCAACCTGAAGCGGCCGGACATGGCGGGCCACCCCCGGACGCTGCTCGGCTCAATCATCCGGATCGACCCCTCGGGAACCAACGGGGCCAACGGCCGCTACGGGATACCCGCCGACAACCCCTTTGCTCGGAGCGGCGACCCGAGCCTCCGGAAGGAGATCTGGGCCTATGGCTTCCGCAACCCCCACCGCATGAGCTGGGACCTGGCCCACGGCCGGCGCATGATCGCCGTGGACATCGGCGAATCCAACGCCGAGGAGGTCAACCTGATCGTGCGGGGGGGCTCCTACGGCTGGGGCGTCGGCCTTCTCGAGGGCACGCTGCACATCGAGGCGAAGACCGACGCAAAGGCCGTCCGCGCGGCGACCGCCGCCGAGCTCGCCCCCTACCGCGCGCCCTTCGGCGAATACGACCACAATGACGGGGCGGCCATCACCGGAGGGTACGTCTACCACGGTCCCCTTGCCGCGCTCAGAGACAAGTACGTCTTTGGCGACATCGTGACGGGACGGCTCTTCTTCATGAACATGGGGGCAGGGCTGGACGACCACACCATCTATGAGCTGAACATCATGCGCGACGGCGCGGTCACCGGCGTCAAGGCGCTGTCCCACCTCGACCGGGCCCATCTGCGCATCGGGTATGACGACCGCACGGGCGACCTTTTCCTCATGACGAAGGGGGACGGCATGGTCCGCAGGATCGTCGCCGCGTACGAGCGCTGAGGGGTGCGGCGACGCCCGCTTTGACGGGCCACTCGGCTGTCGACACGGCGCAAGCGGAGTTCAAGAGTCGGATTTCACCCACCCTCCATGAAACCCCTCCATGTGGCCCTTGCAGCCCTTTCCGCCGCTTGCCTGCTGTCCGGTTGCGTCGCCGGCAGGCGATCCTTCGATGTCGGTCTCGAGTCCGGGACCGTGGCCCCCGCCGAGACGGCCTCGAAGGGCGCCCTCGCGTTCACGAGCGTGACGGACACCCGTCATTTCGAGAACAAGCCGGGCGATCCCTCCACGCCGTCGGTGCACGGGGACGTCAACGCCCTCTCCGCGGAGGAAAGGAGCAGGTTCATCGGCCGCCAGCGCAATACCTTCGGCCACGCGATGGGCGACATCGTCCTTCCCAACGGCAAGACGGTGCAGACCAAGATCGTTGAGATCATGACGGAGGGCCTCAAGCGCCGGGGCTACACCGTAGCCGCGAGCGGCCCGGCCGACGGGACGTTGGCGGTCGAGGTGCAGGATTTCTGGTCCTGGACGACCCCCGGGTTCTGGGCATTGAGCTTCGAGGCCAGGATCAGCTGCAAGGTCTCGGTGGAGATCGGCGGGAAGAAGGCGATCTTGCAGGTCCGCGGCTATGCCCTCAACCACGGGCAGATCGCCAAGGACAAGAACTGGCAGGAGGCCTATGAGGAGG
>CAYNLL010000176.1:0-6893 GCA_964398015.1 uncultured Opitutaceae bacterium
ATCGCGCATTTCCGAATGCCCGGAGATAATCTCGTACATCGGTCGAGTCGATAGCGGCCGCGGGGCAATCTTGGCCGCCTCTTCCACCCCTCGCCGGCACGATCCCACTAACGGGTCAGCTCTCAACCCGGCTGCGATCTCGAGTGGCCGCCTTTGCGTATCCATTTCATGATACGAATGCCAGACCCCGGCAGTTCTTCCCGGAGGTCACCCTCCGTCTGCGCTCTCGCCGGCTTCAACCGGTTGTCAGCGGCCGCCAAGCGGAAAAGCACCTATCTTCAAATCCAAACAAGATTTTTATCGCATTGGAAGATAAGATGTTAATTAACAGACATTCGGCTTCTAAGAAGCACTTCCGCGCGATTTCAAAATATATCATGCAAATCGCCTGCTTTATTTATTGCCCGGCAGTTGCAGTGGACCTACGCCAGTCCGTCCGCCACCTCGGCGGCTATTAACCCACAACAAATAAAGGATAGTTATGCCAAACAACCAAAAGAAGGACAGCAAGGCGTCAGGCAAGCTTCACCTGAACAAGCAAACGATCAAGGACCTGAGTTTGAAGGGCGACAAGGCGGGCAAGCTCCGGGGCGGAGATGGCACCATCACCAGTTCGAATGCATGCGGCACCGAGCAATGCTCGATCGCCTGTGTGAATAAACTACAGGTTTGATGGTACGCTTGAATTGACCGATCGATAGACCGTCTGGACTGTTTGTCCGGCGCGTTGATAGGGCCGGTCTTTCGGCCCTGCTATCAGCCACCGACAAATATAACGGCCGCATAATGAGGGGGGTCTTGCTGCCCGAGTCACTATGCGGCCTTAAATATTTTGCGCGACACCAGTGAGCCGACCGCGCGGCGAGAATGGGACGTCCCGTTCGCGAAACCGAAGGTCTGCGCTCATAGGCCGTTGCTTTAGACCGGAGCCACGCCCATGCGCCTCGGAGTACACGCCGACAATCTCTACTATTGGCACGAAAACTTTTATGGCCCCGAGGTCGTAGGAACTTATGTCGATGTCCGCCGGAATCCTCTTGATGTCACTAAGGTTTAGGTCCTCGTGCGCGATGAAGGGGTCTGGACTGTGGCTATCGAAAGCCGTTGAGGCTTCGTCGGCTGCCCAAAGAGGACCTCTTTGCCGCGAGCCTGGAGATTCGAAAGGGACGTACCGGCCACAATCGGGCTCGCAAGGCCATAATCAAACGGGTCGAGGATTTCCTAAGCGCTGCGCGGAATTCCGGGGAAGAGCTTTCTCGATGACCGAGGACCAAGGGATCGGCCGAACTGCTCCTAAATCCTCCGCAACCTCCCTCGCTCGACGATGCCTCCGCAGGATGAAGAGAAAGATACGCGCCCTAGAAATGTCCATGCTGCGGCCAAGACGAGCCCCTCAAGAGGTTCGGGGCCAGTGGGCCCGGCAAGAACAACATTGATTCAGTCAAAGGGCGGGTCACCTTGCAGGAGCGCGACAAATCCTATTCCCATGGAAGACGCTGACGAGCTGCTTCAAAACTCGGAACTCCTGAGGTTTGTTCCGGAGGAGCGGCGGGCGGGGCTGTGCGGCCTTTTTCAGAAGGAGAAATACGGTTTCGGGGACCTGATTGTGCGCGAAGGGGCCACCGCCGACGCCTTCTATTTCCTCACGTCGGGACGGGCGAGGGTCGTGAAGCGGACGGAGAATGGGACGGAGTTGGCGCTGGACTCCCTGCGCCCGGGTTCGGAGTTCGGCGAAACCTCCCTCAGCGAGGGAGGGGTCTGCACAGCCTCCGTCCGGTGCAGCACCTCGGTCGAGGTCCTTCGCCTCGGCCGCGACGACTTCCTGAAGATGGTGGGCCAGTTTCCCGAGTTAGGGAAATTTCTGGAGATGAGAACGCGCTACAAGGCGCTGCACCGGTTCCTCTATGAATTCAGCAATTTTGGGCGCCTTTCCGCAGCTGCCCAGAAAGAGCTGATCGGGAACCTCACCGCGGCACCGTTTGCCAAGGGACAGAGGATCATCAAGGAGGGGGACCCTGCGGGGCCGATGTTCATCGTCCAGTCCGGCAGGGTCCGCATCTACACAGAGGTCGGCGGGAAAGCCAGGAATCTGGCATTCTGCCGCGAAGGCGACTATTTTGGCGAACTGTCGCTTCTCAGCGGCTCGCCCAGGGCAGCGTCCGCCGTGGCCGCAACAGACTCCACGCTGCTTGAGCTCAGCCCGCATGCGGTCTCCGGTCTCCGGCAGAAATTCCCTGATTTCTCCAAATTGCTGGAGGAGCGGGTGGCGCAGTACAGCAAGGACACCGAGGCCCACGTCCCGCTCGACTTCCTGGTGGAGTCGGTGCCTGCGGAGGCGGCCGCCGCCGACCCTGCGGCGGACCTCGAGGAGACGGCACCCGTGGACGACGAGCAGGATCCCTTCACCGAGGCCGGTGGCCTGTTCCGCAAGAAGGGAGGCAGGATTCGGCGGATGTCCTATATCCGCCAGGTCGACGCGGCGGACTGCGGGGCTGCCAGCCTCGGCATGGTGTGCCGGCATTTCGGCCGCTCGGTGAGCCTCGCCCGGATCCGCCAGCTTTGCCATGTCTCCATCGACGGGACAAGCCTCAAGGCGCTTTGCCGCGCGGCCACGGAACTTGGGCTGGCTGCGCGGGCGCTAAAGGTGTCCCACCGGTGGCTTGCGGAAATGCCGCTGCCCGCGATCGTGCACTGGGAGGGACACCACTGGATCGTTCTTTTTGACGTTGGGAAGACCCACGTGCGCGTGGCGGACCCCGCCCGTGGCATCCGGAGGATCCCGAGGGCGGAATTCGAGGAAAAATGGACCGGCTATGCGGCGCTTTTCGATTTCACGACCGCATTCCTCAAGGCGCCGGAAAGCCGCCCCACGATGGCCTGGATCCTGCCCTTCCTCAGTCAGTACCGCTCCTCGCTCGTGCCGGCCCTCCTCCTCTCGCTGGTGACGTGCTTCCTTCAACTTCTTTTCCCGGTCTTCACCCAGACCGTCGTGGACAGGGTGATCGTGGAGAACGACATGGCGCTCCTGAAGGTAATCCTCCTCGGCCTTGGCGCCACAGTGGTCTTCTACCAGCTTGCGAACCTCGCGCAGCAGTACCTTCTCGGTTTTGCCGCCCTCCGGATCGACACGGCGCTCCTTGACTACCTGACCCAGAAGATGCTGTCGCTGCCGATGTCCTATTTCGCCAGCCGACGCACCGGCGACATCCAGCGGCGTCTCGAGGGGGCGCGGCAGATCCGTCAGTTCTTTGTCCAGCATGGCATCGGCGCCCTGCTAGCAATCATCCAGCTGGCTGGGTCGCTGGCGTTCATGGCAGTCTACAACCCGACCCTCATGGCGGTCTTCCTAGCGACGACGCCCCTTTACGGCGCGCTGATGGTCTATTCCGCGAAGGTGCTGAAGCCGCTGTTCGCCGACATCGAGGAAAGCAACGGAAAATACAGCTCGCACCAGATCGACGCCATCAAGGGCATCGAGGCGGTGAAGGCGGCCTCGGCGGAGCTCGCGTTCCGCCAGACGATGCTTGCCGAATTCCTGTCCGTGGCGAACAAGCTCTTTCGGAGCAGCTTCCTCGTGATGTCATACGAGGGCATGCTCCAGACGATCGGCCTCATCTCCACGGGGCTCTTCCTCTGGTTTGGCTCCCGCAGCGTCATCGCCGGCAGCCTCACGATCGGCGGCTTCATCGCCTTCATGGCACTCACCAGCATGGCCTATGCGGCGATCCTCCGGACGCTGGGGATCTGGGACAACCTCCAGATGACCACCGTGCTCATGAACCGCTTGAATGACATTTTTGAGCAGGAGCCCGAGCAGGGCGAGGACCGCTCGCAACTTAAGCCCGTGCCCAGCGTCGAGGGCCGCATCGAGTTTCGCCATGTGGGATTTCAGTACGGCGGTCCGGAGTCCGCCCACATCCTGAAGGACCTGTCCTTCCAGATCGCCCCAGGGCAGATGGTGGCCTTCGTGGGGCGCAGCGGCAGCGGCAAGACGACGCTCATCAAGCTCCTCGCAGGTCTGATTGAGCCCACAGGGGGAAGCATCCTCGTCGACGGCGTGGACATTAGGACGCTGAATTACCGCGACCTGAGGCACCAGATCGGCCTCGTGCTGCAGGAGAACCATATCTTCAACCTCTCGATTTCGGCGAACATCTCCTTTGGCGACAGCGAGCCGGACTTTGACAGCATCCAGCGGTCCGCGCAGATCGCGAACGCCCATGATTTCATCATGAACCTGCCGCTGGGCTACGAGACCCGCATCGGCGAGTCGGGGCTGGCACTTTCCGGCGGCCAGCGCCAGCGCATCGCCATCGCCCGGGCCGTCTACAATGACCCCCCGATCCTGATCTTCGACGAGGCGACGAGCGCCCTCGACACGGAATCGGAGCGGGCCATCCAGGACAACCTGGGCCAGCTGACCTCGGGGCGGACGAGTGTCGTCATCGCCCACCGCCTGAGCACGATCCGGGAGGCGGACGTCATCATCGTCCTCGAAAAGGGTCAGATTGCCGAGATCGGGTCGCACGACGAACTGATGGCCAAGCGGGGGCTCTACTTCTACCTTTCCAGCCAGCAGCTGGGGATCTGACGCATGCCGAACGATTCACAGTCGAGCCATTCGGGCCACGGCTCCTCAGGGGGGGCGTCCGGACTGCTGTCCCGGGATCCGCCCCCGAGGATCATCCAAAGGGCGGCGTGGCTGATTGTCGCCCTCTTCGTCGTCGGCATCACGGCCGCGTTCGTGGTGAGGATTCCCGAGACCGTCCGATGCCCGAGCGTGCTGGTCCCGGAGTCGGGGGCGGACCCGATCCAGTCTCCCCGGCGCGCCGTGGTCCAGGAGTTGCGCGTCGCGGAGGGAAGCATTGTCGCAACCGGGGACGAGCTCTTTGTTCTCAAGTCGGAGGAGGTTGGGGACATCGATATGCAGGCCCGCAGCATGGAGGAGGACATCCGTTCGCATGAGTTCAGCCTCAAGCAGGCCGACGAGGTGAATTCCACCGAGCTCCTGATCAAGGACCAGGAGGTCGCCCAGATGGACGAGGAGCTGAAGTTCCGGAACTCCTCGGTCAGTGTGCAGAAGGACTTGGTTGCCCGCTATGATAAGATGAACCAGATCGGAATCTACACCGAGGCGGACCTGATCCTCCGCAAGCTTGAGCTCGAGCAGTCCGAGAAGGACCTGAGCGTCGCGGGGCGGACCCGGGAGCAGGTGATCCTGCAGCGCCAGCAGATGGCCGCCGAGTACGCCAAGCAGCACTCCGACCAGCTTTCAGAGATCGCCAAGCTCAAGATACAGCTCGAGGGTCTTAAGGCCCAGCTGGAGGACTCCCACAAGGGCCTCGTATCGGTCCGGGCCCCCTACGACGGGGTTGTGGTCTCCCTGGCTGCGAGCAACCCCGGAAGCGTGGTGCAGAACGGCCAGGAGCTCTGCCAGCTCGCGCGGGCGGACGGAAAGCTCCGGGTACGCATCGTCGTGGCCGAGCAGGGTCTCGCGCGTCTTTCGGTCGGCCAGCGCGTGAGGTTCTTTGCGGAAGCATTTCCCTACCAGCGCTACGGAGCCGTCTCGGGAAAACTTCTCTGGATTAGCCCCTCCGCGGTTTCGTCGGCCAGCGGCCATCAGTTCATTGCGCAGGCTTCATTGGACCGGACGACCCTGCGTGTCGGCGAAGAGGCTCGCCCGCTCCGGGTCGGGATGAAGGGGGAGGTGAGGATCACGGTGGGCAGCCGGACGCTGGTCGAATCCCTGTTTGAGCCCATTCGCGAGCTGAGGGAAAGCATGGGGCGCTAGTGCCCCCCGGTGCCCGACGCCCCACGGGGAGGGAAGTTCCGTTGACGGGTGCGGGCAAGTCGCGCAGATTCGCCCTCCAAAACGGTCCCTTCGGTAGCTGAAATCGGGTCGAAGCTCCACGTGTCGCACAACAACGAAACACTCGTCTTTGCCGCAGGGAATGCGCAGGTCAGCATCGGTGAAGTCATCCGCGCGGCACTCTTCCGTGGCGAGCTGGACGAACATCTGCGCAATGGGGCGTGGGCGCAAAAGTGCGTGGATGCGGCCGCCGACGAGGGCCTCGACACGGATGAGGACGCTATAGGGGAGCTAATGGAACGGTTTCGCTACGAGAACGACCTCATCACCGCAGAGGACACGGAGGCCTGGCTTTCAAGACGAAGCCTCGATGTCGAGGCCTTCTACAAATACTTCTGCGGGCGCCAATGGCGGGATCGCCTTCAGGATCGAGTTTCCCCAGATCCGATCGATCCCCTGGGAATTTCCGCGGTTCAGCTGGATGGCCTTGTTCCGGACGTTCTCCTTTCGGGCTCCCTTGTCCCGCTCGCGACCGGCCTGCTCCGCCGCATCGCGGCGGGGACCGGGGTGGGCGCGGGCGCCGGTCCCGATCAGATCCATGCCGAGCGAGTGCGTTTCTTCGCTCGCGCCTCAGTCCCGTCCGCACACCTGACGGACTGGCTCAGGTCCCTGGATCGCGATGCCGCCTGGTTCGAGCGGATGCTTGGGCTCGAGGCCGCCTTCCGCGCGCGCTGCGAGATGCTGCTCGCTCCCGAAAATCTCCCGCGCGCGATGGCGGCGGCGCGCCTGCCCCTGACCCGGTTGGAGTTCGAGTCCATGGAGTTTGACTCCATGGACGCCGCACGTGAGGCCCTTCTCTGCGTGCGCGATGACGGGATGTCGATGGAGAGCGTCGCCACGGAGTCGCGCTTTCCCTATCGGAAGGCCAAGCTTTTTGCCCAGGATATGCCCGAGGACCTGCGGCAGGCGCTGCTCTGCGCGGGCGTTGGCGAGATCCTCGAGCCCATGAGCTCGGGCGGTGTCGTAAGCCTGTACCGGCTTCTTGGGAAGCTCGAGCCCGCACTCACCGACGCGCTCGTCCGGG
>CAYNLL010000177.1:0-6848 GCA_964398015.1 uncultured Opitutaceae bacterium
TCTCGGCCAGCACATCAGCAATGATGGCATGATCTCCGGAGGTCTCGGGACTTCGGGAGAAGGGCACCTTGGCTCCCCATTGGCGGGAGATCTCCGCGATCTCGTCGTCGTCGGTCGAAACCATGACCTCGTCGAACAGCCCGCTCTGCAAGGCCGCTCGGATCGGATAGGCCAGGACGGGCTTGCCCAGGAACGGCCGGATGTTCTTTCGCGGGAGCCGCTTGCTCCCTCCCCGGGCTGGAATGATGCAAATGGAGCTCATCTGTGCGGCGCGGGTTTCGCGGCAGAATTCCCATGGGCTACCCATGCGATTGGAGTCGAGGAAAGCGAAGAATGGGGCGGCATGAGTCGGCCTTCCGAAGTATGCACCTTTCAGGCCATGGACCCTAATTGAAACGTATCCTATTCCATAAAAGTTAGTTGCGTCATATTTTATGCTGGTGATAATCGTGGCCGCATGCCCCGAGCGCACGGCGGCAGATTCTGCCCGTCTCAAGCGCAGCGACGGGCGTTCTGCATGGCCCTTGGGCGCAGCCTTATAATGCGATTTCCCGCCTTTTGCGTGGCTCCGTCGCGGCGCTGCCGTTCCCGACGTGTTCCGCACGCGGCCGAAAAGGGCCGCGAAAACGGTCGCGGCGGCGAGGGTCGGACTCGAGGCCCTCATGCCCCAAACGTGGCACCCGACCAGGCCAAACTTCGCCCCAACTTACACCTGAAAATCCCTGGTCCGCGATGAAAGCGGATCCGACACAAGGTCCCCGGCGCCCGGGGTTTGCGATTTTGTTCAAGTGGGAACGAAAATCTCCGATAGCTTTGATCACGGGCCCGCCCGCCGAGAGATGCTCTATTGCGCCTGTCGGCGGACAATGCCCGAGACCTCAACTTTCTTCCATCACGGCATTACCCTGCCGGTGAACCAACTTTCATGTCCCCGTCCCAGGCGTCCCAGACCATGAGCAGGGGGCTGCGTGCCCACAGGGCCGGCCGGCTGCTCGAGGCCCGCCGGTGCTACGAGACCGTGCGTCGCTGCTTTCCCAGGCATGCCCAGGCACTCAACCTCCTCGGACTGGTCGCCGTATCCGAGGGCCATTCAGAAGAAGGAATCGGGTTCTATCGTTCCTGCGTGAGAGCGGAGCCGCGATTTGCCGCGGCGTGGAGCAACATGGGCGCCGCTCTGGCAGCGGTCGGCAGGCACGAGGAGGCCCTTGCGGCCCACACAAGGGCGACCGAGATCGAGCCAGGGCTCGCCGCCGCCCACAACAACCTAGGCACCCTCCTTAGCGCGCAGGGTCGCGCGGAAGAGGCGGCTTTGGCCTTCATGCGGGCCGTGGAACTGCAGCCCGAATTGGCCGAGGCGCACAACAACCTCGGGAATGTTCGCAAGGCGCAGGGCCGGCTCGAACAGGCGGTCGCCGACTACCGGCGGGCGGTGGAGCTGAGGCCGGGCTACGCGAATGCCTGGTACAACCTCGGGAACGCCCTGCTCGCGCTCGGCAGGCCCGCCGAGGCCGACGGGGCCTATCTGCGCGCGCTGTCCCTGGACCCCCAGCAGCCGAAGGCCCACAACAACCGGTCCAAGGCGCTGCGGGACATGGGCCGGTTCGACGAGGCGCTCGCGGCGTGCGAGGCGGCCATCGCGCTGCAGCCCGATCTTGCGGAGGCGCATTCAAACCTGGGTTGCGCCCTCCAGGCGTGCCAGCGCTGGGAAGAGGCCATCGCCGCGCACCGCCGCGCGGTAGCCCTCCGGGGCGACTTTGCCGACGCGTGGAACAACCTGGGCAACAGCCTGCTGGCGCTCAATCGTACGGACGAGGCGCTCGCCGCCTACCGCGAGGCGCATCGGCTGCAGCCGGCCTCGCCCGACATCGCCTTCAACGCGAGCATCGTCGATCTCCTCGAGGGCCGCTTTCTCGCAGCATGGGAGGGATATGAGAGGCGATGGGACCTGAGGGCGAAGAACCTCAGGCGGCGGCCGGTCCAGACCCGCCCCGCATGGGACGGCCTCGATTCGCTGGCGGGCAAGTCCATCCTGGTCTATTCGGAGCAGGGCCTCGGGGACACGTTCCAGTTCGCCCGCTACATTCCCCTCCTGGCGGCGCGGGGAGCCCGCGTCCACGGCGTCGTGCAGGCAGCGGCCCGATCGCTGATCGGCAGGCTTTCCGGGGTGAGCTCAGTCAGCACGACCTGCGATCCCTGGCCGGAATGCGATTTTCACTGCCCGTTGCTGAGCCTGCCGCGGGCCTTTCGCACGGAGCTGTCATCGATCCCCGTCAACGTGCCCTACCTGGCCGCCCGGCCCGACCGGGTCCAGAAGGCGGCGTGGCTGGCTTCCTCGGGCGGGCGCCGGATTGGCGCGGTCTGGGCGGGCAATCCCTCCCATCCCAACGACCGCAACCGGTCGATTCCGCTCGGTGCGCTTTCCTCCGCCCTAGCCTCTGCGGGGACGGGGTGGGTGAGCCTGCAGAAGGAGATGCGTCCCGGGGAGGCGGCAGCGCTGAGCGCGGCCGGGGCCGTGGACCTTTCCGGCCTGCTGCGGGACTTCGAGGACACGGCCGGCGTCCTCGCGCAGCTCGATCTGCTTATCACAGTCGACACCTCCGTAGCCCACCTGGCCGGGGCGATGGGCCTGCCGACATGGATCCTCCTGCCCTACAGCCCCGACTGGCGGTGGCTCCTGGGCCGGGAAGACAGCCCCTGGTATCCCAGCGTGCGCCTGTTCAGGCAGAGCGAGCCGGGCAACTGGGCGCCGGTGCTCGCGCGCGTGGCGGCCGAGCTCGAGGCAAACCGCTGCCGTAAGGTGGCATGAGGGGGAGGGACTTCGGCGATGCGCAACGCACCCAAGGACCTTGATGCCGGCTTTGTGGCCCATTCTGCGGGCCGCCCGGTACAGGCAAGGCGCCTGTACGAGCAGGTGCTCGCGCGGGAGCCCGAGAACTGCAGGGCCCTCTTCCTGCTCGGCTTTCTGAATGCGGAGGCCAAGGAAAGCGGGCGGGCCATCGAGCTCTTCGAGAGGTGCGTCCGCCTGCAGCCCGCGCTCTCGATTGCGCACAACGCCCTTGGCAACGCCTGGATGGCCGTGGGCGACGTCGGCGCAGCCGCAGCGGCCTACCGCGGCGCGATCGACTGCCCGGAGCCCTGCGTGGAGGCATTCTGCAACCTGGGGAGCATTCTTCGGAAGCAGGGGCTGGTGGACGAGGCCATCTCGCTCTACCGGCGCGCCCTGGCGCTCAAGCCCGGCTTTGCGGAGGCGTGGTGCAACCTCGGCGTCGCCCTGAAGGAGCTGAACAGGCTCGACGAGGCGGCCGACGCCTACCGTCAGGCGCTCAGGATAAAGCCCGACATGGCGGACGCTCACTTCAACGAGGGCCTCCTCCTCCTCCTCAGGGGCGATCTTCGCGCGGGATGGCAGAAGCACGAGTACAGGTGGGATTCGGAGCAGCGTGCCTCCCGCCGGCAGTTTGCGCAGCCGCTTTGGCTGGGAGCCTCGTCCCTGGCGGGCAAGACCATCCTGATCCATGCCGAGCAGGGCCTCGGCGACACGCTCCAGTTCGTCCGTTACCTTTCGTTGGTCGAGGAGCGGGGGGCGAGGATAATCCTGGAGGTGCAGCCGGCGTTGAAGACGCTGGTCGCGCAGAGGTCGCGGGCAAGGGAGGTCTTCGCCCGCGGAGAGGCGCTGCCTCGCTTTGACGTTCATTGCCCGCTCCTAAGCCTGCCGCTGGCCTTCGGCACGGAGTTGCAGTCGATACCCAACCGCGGACCGTATCTCTTCAGCCCCGAGCCCCAGCGAAGCACGTGGCGGGAGCTCCTGGGCGCCTCCCCCGGGCCCCGCATCGGCTTTGTCTGGTTCGGCAACCGCCATCACAAGAACGACGGCAACCGGTCCATCCCCGCGGCGGCCGCGGAGCGGTTCCTCTCGGACAGCCCCGTCGCGCTGCATTGTCTCCAGGTGGGCATCAGCGCCCCGGAGGACGCCGCCGTGGCGGCGTCCCCCAACATGGTCCGCCTCACCGAAAGGATCGCGGATTTCTCGGACACAGCGGCCCTCGTCGAGCAGCTCGACCTGGTGATCGCCGTGGATACCTCGGTGGCGCACCTTGCGGGCGGCATGGGGAAGCCCCTTTGGGTGTTGCTCCCGTTCGCCCCCGACTGGCGCTGGCTGCTCGGCCGCGGCGACTCCCCGTGGTATCCCAGCGCAAGGCTGTTTCGGCAGCCGGCTCCGCGGGATTGGGACTCGGTGCTCCTTTCCGTGCGCGGCGCACTGAAGGAATTCTGCCGGAATTGGAAACCCCCCGCCTGACCCGGGGCGGCGGCCCTCCCTTTGGCCTGCAGACAGGCGGGGAGACCGGCCTAGGGCTCTGCCGGCGGGCCCCACGGAGCGTGGCGTCAGGGGCCCACGGCCTGGGCCCCGCGGGCGACGGCCGTCTTGAGCAGGACGTGGGCGGGAGGGACGGGAAGCGCCGCCAGAGTCCGCGACCAGGTGGCCGAGCCGGCTCCGGCGAGCGCAAATCCGTTTCGGCTGTAGAGATGGCGGCAGGCGAAGTTGGCGTCCGTTGCCTGAAGGCTGCCGTGCATCGCGTCGTGGCCCTCCTCGGAAAGGCGCCTGGCCGTCAGCGCGATGAAGGTGTCCTCGACGCCCATTCCCAGGGCGCGGCAGCTCATCACAAAATGATCGACGCAGTTGCCGCGCATCCACGCGGCGCCGACCAGGCCGTACTGCGTGAACCTGTCCTCGGCCTCGATCACGTGGAGCGTGCGCCCCTCTGCGAAGAACCGGTGGCAATCCTCCAGGGAATAGCGCAGTCCCCGGGTGTTGAACTGGTTTGTCTTGTTGAACAGCTCCAGCGCGCGGTTCATGCGGACGTCCCTGGTGGACCCGATGGCCGAGAGGGAGACGCAAAGCTGGAGCGTGTGGAGGAATTCCTGGTGCGAAAGCGCCTTGCGGGCCGACTCGCGCTGGAGCTGGGCCAGGACCATCTCCGTCTTGCGCCCGGATTCCCTTGTGATCGAGCCCTGCTGGGTCTCCGGCGACCAGAGCAGGATGCGTTTGAGGTAATAGAGCTGGCTGCCGAGAACCCTCACCTCCGGAAGGCTGGCCTGGATGGAGGCGCGCTCGACCGGATTGTCGTCGACCATGACGGCGTTCCTGGGCAGCAGATTCACCTCCCTGAGGATTTCGGCGAGGTTGTCGGCCTTGCTCCGGAAATTGATCCTGCGGGAGGCAAAGTCAGACAGCGCGATCTGCCCCTGGACCAGGCGGTCCCAGTTCGTGAGGATGAACTGCTCGTCGTTCCTGCTGACGATGGCCAGCAGGATCCCCCGCTTCTTCAGGAACAGGAGCGCCTCGATGAAACCCATGGGCCACCCTTCAAGGACGCCCAGGGTTCCGTCGGAGGCGACGCCCCTCCAGAGGGTGTCGTCAAGGTCGACCGCCACCAGCTTGACGCAGTCCTGCCGCCTGATCGAGCGGTGCATGGCGAAGATCTCGCGCATCAGCGCCTCGAAGAACTCAAACCAGCGCGCCGAGTAGTGGTGCTGCATCGCCGCCGGCGGCTGGATCCGGTGCAGGTCGTGGTCGTGGTCGCCGTCGCTCAACGTGGTGCCGTGCGTGTACGACCACACCATGTCGTCCTGGCAGGATTTCTTGCCGATGCTGCTGGCGACCTGGTCGACGTCGACGAAGTGGACGTTCTGGAACTTGGCGGCTTCGGCGGCAAGGGCCATGTTCAGCCGCTCGATGAAGTGCATGACGTTTCGGACGTCGTAGCGGGGCTGGAGGCGCCCCAGCGGGTTCTGCTGCGGCACCATGAACCCCATCACGAAGGTCAGGAGCTTGTGGTCGGTGTTCAGCCTGAGGGCATTGGCCAGGTAGCGGCAGAGATACTCCTGGGTCTGCTGCAGGAACTCCTCGTGCCGCGCCACGTCGTCCGGAAGGTGGAAGAACGCGTTGCCCAGGATTGTCCTCAGCGGGACATGGATGATCTGAAAATCGTAAAGCGCCGCCTGTTCCGCGGGCATCGCGGGGAGCGGGTCGAGATTGTTCATCAGGAGGAAATCGCCCTTGAACGCGCTGTCGACGGTCGATGCGAAGTAGGGGAACGCCTCGGCGAGGCAGGCTCCGACCACCAGGAAGCGAAGGCCGGGGTCCGGGGTCACCCTCAGGTCGCCCGGCGTCCTGTAGCAGGGGCCGTTGTGCTGCGCGAACACGGCTGGGCTGACCTCGGTGAGTCGGGGCGCAGGCCCGGGGATCCCCTTGGGCGGCGCTTCCGGCGGCATTTCGACGCTACCAGCCACGGGTGGCCCCTTCCTCGAATGACCCCGCAGCCTGCGCCGCGGCCACGCGTCCTGGACCGGCCGTGCTCGGCCGGAAGTTGGTGTGGGGGAGGTTCACTGCGCTAAACCAGGGAAGATCGGACCGAACGGGAGGCCATTTAGGAGAAAATGCCGGCCCTGACGGACGGCAAGGACCCCAAGGGGGAAAGCGCTAAATGGGGCGCAGATTGCGCCGAAGACCTCAGGTCCTCCACCCCGGAAAAATGCGCCGGCCTAACTTTGCCGCACGCCGGCGCAAGTTGTGATCATTCGCCTTCAGGAAATGCGGCCGGGGCCGATATTGAATAGGCGCTTGATCCTAGAATCTGCTGTACCCGTTTGGCTTATGAATTCTCCGACTCCCCATGAGTGACCCCAGCCGGCTAGAAAACCTGCTGACTGGCCTCGGCATGGAAATCCTCACCGCCCGTGCCGGCTCCCAGGAGGGGCAATTCCCCATCCTGGACCTGCTCGGCAATCTGCGCGACGAGACCGCAAAGACGTCCGGCGCCGAGGCGGCCGCAGCCTATCTTAACCAG
>CAYNLL010000178.1:0-6836 GCA_964398015.1 uncultured Opitutaceae bacterium
GCTCCCTCGCCCGCACGGGCCTCCCCTCGAGGAGCACCTCGCCCGAGTCGGGCGCCTCCATGAAATTGAGGCAGCGCAGGAGCGTCGACTTGCCCGAGCCGCTGGGCCCGATGATCGCCGTCACCGTGCCGGCGGTGATCTCGATCGAGATGCCGTCGACCGCGGTGACCGCGCCGAAGCGCTTGACGAGCCCCCGGGCCTCGAGGAGCGGCGCGGGCGTGGCGTCAGGCTGCATGGCGACGGTAGCGGTGCTCGAGCGCCTTCACGCCCAGGGCGAGGAGGAGCGTGAGCGCCAGGTAAAGGAGGGCCAGCAGGGTGAGGCTCTCTGTGTAGCGGAAGGTGGCGCTGGCGTACAGGCGGGCCTCCTGCGTGATGTCGCGCACGCCGAGGACCGACACCAGCGAGGAGTCCTTCAGGAGTGAGATCAGGTCGTTGCCGAGGGTGGGCAGGAGCCTCCTGAAGGTCTGCGGCAGGAGCACGTGCAGGAGGGCCTGCCGGCGCGAGAGGCCGAGGGCCCGCGCCGCCTCGGCCTGCCCGCGGGGAAGGGAGGTGAGGCCCCCGCGCACGGTCTCCGCCTCGAAGGCGCCGTAGGCGCAGACCAGCGCGGCCACCACCCGGGCGGTCATGGAGACGTCCGACGCCCTCAGGGCGGCGAGGCCGCCCCAGCCGAGCCCGGCCCCGGCCCAGCGCACCGCCTCGACCCCGAGCGGAACGAGGACAAACGCCACGATGAAGATCTGCACCAGGATGGGGACGCCCCGCGCCACCTGGACGTAGAGGGTGGCGAGGTTCCTTCGGAAAGGGTGGCGGGAGACGAGCCCGAGCGCCGTCGCCAGGCCGAGGCCGATCGCGAGCGGAAAGGCGACCGCCGTGACGCCGAGAGTGACCGCCAGGCCAGAGAGGATCCTCCCCAGGATCTCCGAGTAGACCGCCGACGTGGCCGCCCTCCACGCGAACACGGTTGCGCCCAACGCGAGGACGAGGATCCACCACGGGGCCCGCGCGAGGCGGCCCGACGGGCCCGACGAGAGGTCTCCGTCCGGTCCGATCATGCCGGCGCTGCGCTCACGGCTTCGCCGGCCCCTCCACCCGGAAGCTGGGCGAGAACCAGAGCGCGTTCAGGCGGGCGAGGGTGCCGTCCGCCCTCATGGCGTCGAGCGCGGCGTCGAAGGCGGCCCGCAGCGGCGAGCCGCGGGTGAAGATAAGGGCCAGGTCCTGGCCCGCGAGCGCCCCGTCCAGGAGGCGAAGCTTCTGCGCGTTGGCGCCCACGTAGCCCTGGCCCCCCACGTCGTCGATGATGACGGCGTCCAGGTCGCCGTTGATCAGGGCCTGGACGAGCTCGCCGAAGTCGTCGTAGGCGACGATCCGCTTGGCGCCCACGAGTTCCTCGGCCCGCGTGTAGTTGGTGTTGCCCTTCTGCGCGCCTATCCGGGCGCCGGGGGTCCGCGCAAACTCCTCGAGAGACCCGAAGCGCGTCTCGCCCATGCGCACGAGGAGCCGCTGGTGGACCTGCGTGTAGCTCTGGGAGAAATCGACCACGCGGGCGCGCTCCGGCGTGACGGTGATGCCGTTCGCGGCGGCGTCGAACTGGCCTGTGGCCACGGCCTGCACCATGCTGTCCCATGAGATCTCGCGGAACTGGGGCCTGAAATCGAGCCGGCGGGCGATCTCGCGAAGGGCGTCGTAGTCCCAGCCCGCGGGCTTGCCGGTGTCCGGCATGATGTAGTCGAACGGGGGATAGTCGTTCTCGACCGCGACCACGACGGTGCGGCCCCCCAGGTCGGGGAGGGCGGTCGAGGGCGCCGCGCCCGGGGCCGCGCAGGCGGCGCCCAGGCTTAGCGCGAGAGTCGCAAGGGAGCGGCGGGGCACGCCCGGACCGTGGCGCACCGCCGGAATGCAGGCAAGTGCGCTGTGGCGGGAGCGGCGACCCGGGCTCAGAAGCCTCTTGCGGTGCGGATGCGGATTTACGATTGAACGAGTTGTGAATGCCGGCTCCTCCTTGACCGCCGCCCTCATGTCGCTTGCGGCCGCCTGCGCTGCGGGGGCCGCCCGCGGCGACAGCATGGACATCAACGTGGACATCGCCCAGGGGCCGCCTCCCGCGCTGCACCCCACGTCGATCGCGGGCTTCTACAAGGACCAGCCCTACCGCGTGGTGGGCGTACGCGGCCGCACCGCGGTCATCGACCGGGACGGCAAGCAGGTCCGGCTGCCGGACTCCGCGACCTACGAGACGGACAGGGCGAGCGGATTCCTGCCGGGCGCGATCGCCGTGGAGGCGCAGTCGGCATCGTCCAACCGGACCGACATCGTGGTCAAGTTCCCCAACGGCTCCCAGGTGAGCGGGGCTATTGCGCACGAGGGCAGCGACTACGAGTCCACGGTCGTCGCCTCCAGGGACTTCGCGGAGTGCTACGTGGTGCTCGTCTTCTTCGACGTGGGCTACCTCAGCGGCGACACCGACGACCCGGGACTCGCCGTGGCGTTCCAGAGCATCGGCGACCTGCGCGGGGGCGTCGCGACCAAGGTCAAGGCGGACTTCGGGTACGTCGACTTCAGCAAACGCAAGCTGTTCTACCTCCCGCTTTACTTCTCCCACGGCGTCGAGATCCGCACCAACTTCGCCGACGAGTCCGCGCGCCTGTTCCGGCGCGTCGAGATGATCCGCCACGAGAGGATCCTTGAGCGCTACCGGCAGAGCAACCCAAAGGCCACGCTTGAGGCTGCCCCGTACTTCAGGTTCTCGCCGATCTTGCCCGAGAACGCGGACCTGTCGGCGATCCCGGAACTGGTCAGGGTTGACTTTGCCGTGACGACGGACGGCACCGTCGAGGACGTGACGTTCTCCGAGAAGCTTCCCCCGGGCGTCGCGGCCGCGATCAGGCGCGCGCTCGGGGGATGGCTCTTCACGCCAAAGCTGGTGAACGGACTGCCTTTCGGGTCGAATGTCGCGTTGAATCTCCGGTTCGGAAAGGCGAAGCCGGATGCGGGAGCCCGGCCCGCCGCGAACGCCGCTCCCTAGAGCACGTCCTCCTCGAGCAGGGCCTGCGCGACCGCCGCGCGCCTCCGGAGGTAGTAGACGGACATCCCGCCCTGGTAGAGGACGGTGGCCGCGGCCACGGCGAAATAGACCAGGTGCAGCTTCCCGGTGATGAACTGCTCCACCGTCATCCCCGCCTGCTGGATCTGGTCGGCGATCTCCGGGGTGACCAGCTTCTGGAGGGCAGCGGTGTCGGGGCTCGCGAGCCGGAACGCCACGTAGCCCAGGATGGCCGCCATCAGGAAGAGCTGGCTGCCCACGAGCCATTTCATGCCCCGCTCGGCGCCGTGGCGCAGCAGCGCCGCCCCGTGGAGCTCGATCGCGCCGGCGCCGGCCACGATCAGGCCGACGACCGCTCCCGTAAGGTCATGGGCCGCAGCCGAGATGAGGGCGCAGCCGCCGGCGACCGCCAGGACGCTTATCCCGTCGAACCTGGAGACAATCAGGACGCGTCGAAGGACCTCGGAGGGCAGGGGCGGCGGCTTCATCGACGGGGGGAGGGTTGTCATTCCCCCATTTCGACTGTGAATCTCAAGCTTCTTCGCTCCACCGGCGCGCCATCGGGCGAAATCATGCTTTTGGGAGTTGCGATTGCCCGAGCCCCGGGGATACTCTGGCCAAGCAAACCCCATTACCCCATGGAAACCCCAGTTGCGGCGCTCATAGAGCGCAAAGGGACAGCAGTGCACTCCGTGGCGTCGACAATCACCATTGCCGAGGCCGTGGCCGAAATGAACAAACACCGGATCGGCTGCATCGTCGTCATCGACGGCGGCCGCATCTCTGGGATCTTCACCGAGCGCGACGTCCTGCGCCGCGTCGTCGGAGAGGGCGTGGACCCGAAGGCCGTCCGCGTGGCCGACGTGATGACGAGGTCCGTCATCACGATACCCCCGGAGACCACCGTGGAGCAGACCATGGAGATCTTCGCTGAGAAGCGCTGCCGCCACATCCCCATCGTGGAGCACGGCGAGATCAAGGGGCTCATCTCGATCGGCGACATCTCGCGCTGGGTCTCCGAGACCAGCCGCGCCGAGGCGGAGCACCTCAAGAACTACATCACCGGCGGATTCCCGTCCTGAGGGCGCAGGGGCCCCGGCGCGGCCTTATCTATCCGGCGGATTTGACGGCGGGCCGAAGTGGCGTCCTTTTTTCGGCGCATCCCCCATGAAAACAATCGCAACCGCACTCGCCCTGTCCCTTGCCGCCATGTCCACCGCCCAGGCCTCGATCGTGACCCGTGATGTCGACTATGAGCAGGCCGGGGTGAAGCTGCAGGGGTACCTCGCCTACGACGCCGCGAAGGCGGCCGCAGGCAGGCTCCCCGGCGTCCTTGTCGTCCCCGAGTGGTGGGGACTCAACGCCTACGTGAAGGGTCGCGCCGAGCAGCTCGCAAGGCTCGGGTACGTCGCCTTCGTCGCCGACATGTATGGCAAGGGCGTCGTCACGAGGGACCCCAAGGTCGCCGGTGGCCTCGCCAGCGCGTTCTACGGCAAGCCGCTCATGGCGGAGCGGGCCCAGGCCGGCCTGGACCAGCTGCTCGGCGCGGGCCTCGCCGATCCGTCTCGCGTCGCGGCGATAGGCTACTGCTTCGGCGGATCGACCGTGCAGGCGCTCGCCTACACGGGCGCGCCGCTGGCCGGGATCGTCAGCTTCCACGGGGGCTTGTTGCCCGCCGGCCCGGAGGCCGTGGCGAAGAACAAGGCGAAGCTCCTGATCTGCAACGGCGCCGCCGACCCTTCCGTGAAGCCGGAGCAGCTCACGGCCTACCTGAAGTCCCTCAACGACGCGAAGTTTGACTACAGGTTCGTCCAGTACGCGGGCGCCCTCCATGCCTTCACGAACCCGGATGCCGACGCCCTGGCCGAGGCCAACCCCGGCCTGAAGGGGTTCATCGGGTACAGCCCGTCGGCCGACCGGCGCTCGTGGCAGGACATGAGGGATTTCTTCGACGAGCTCTTCGCCGAGCCGAAGGCGTAAGGGCAAAGGGGCCTCAGAGTCCGCGGCGGCGGTGGCCGGCGCGCGCCACATAGCGGCCGCCCTGCGTGCGCACGGAGATGCGGGCGCCGAAGGCGCCGCTCAGCCCGCGCGTCGTCACCACCCGCCGCCTGGGCCCGGAGGCGAACACCCGGCCCTCCCTTAGGAGCAGGGCGTGGGTGAACGCGGGCATGATCTCCTCGGCGTGGTGCGTGACGAGGACCAGGGCCGGCCCCCGGCGGCGCCGGGCGAGGCCCTCGACAAACCAAAGGAACTCCTCCCTCGCCACGGGATCGAGGCCCGCGCACGGCTCGTCGAGAATCAGGAGCCTCGGGTGCGCCATCAGCGCGCGCGCGATCAGGATCCTCTGGCGCTCGCCCTGCGACAGGTGGATCCACTCGCGGTGGGCGAGGGCGGACGCGCCGACGAACCGCAGGTGCCGGCGCGCCTCGGCCCTCTCCCCGCGCCTGGGGCTCGCCCAGAGGTCGAGCTGGGCGTAGCGCCCGGAGACGACCGTCTCGAGCGCTGTCTCGGCCGGCGGGATGGAGGCCTGGAGCGCGCTCGTCACGATCCCGACCTTCAGGCGGAGCTCGCGCCAGTCGGCCTCCCCGTACGTCTTTCCGAGGAGCGAGACCTCGCCCGAGGAGGGCGAAAGGTAGCCCGTGATGGACTTCAGGAGCGAGGTCTTGCCGCACCCGTTGGGACCGAGGATGACCCAGTGCTCGCCGCGGCGCACGCGCCAGTCGACGCCGCGCAGGATTTCCGTGCGCCCGCGCGCGACGCAGAGCCCCGAGACCGTGAGGATGTCCTCCATCCCCCGCAGGTTGGGGAAGAGCGCGGGGAATTCAACCGGGTCTTGAACGCGCGCTGCGGATTTCCGAGGCTTGCGGGCGCGGCGCGCACAGGCGCCTCATCCTTCCCCCGATGACCCTTGTCGACACCCACACCCACCTCGACTCCGCGGCGAAGAGCGGCGCCCTTCCGGGGCTCATCGGCCGGGCCAGGGCCGCCGGCGTCGACTGGATGGTCGCCATCGGGACGGCCCCCGACGACTGGGACGTCAACCGGGACACCATGCGGGCGAACCGGGAGTGCATCAGGCACACCGTGGGCATCCATCCGTGCTCGGTGGACTCAGGCTGGGAGGCCGCGGCGGCAGCGATCGAGCGGTTCTGGGAGGGGCCGCCCCAGGACGCCCCGGTCGCCCTGGGCGAATGCGGCCTGGACCGGTTTCACCTCCCGAAGGAGCCCGCGGCGGCGGCCGCCGCCTTCGGGCTCCAGAGGGCGGCCTTTGACGCGCAGCTCGCGATCGCGAGGCGCCTGGGCTGCCCCGTCGTCATCCACTCCAGGAATGCGTTTCGCGAGTGCGTGGAGATGATCGATGCCAGCGGCGTCGACTGGGGCCGCGTCGTCTTCCACTGCTTCTCCGAGGGTGAGGCCGAGATCCTCGAGCTCGCGCGGCGCGGGGGGCGCGGCTCGTTTACCGGGATCCTCACCTACAAGAACGCGGACGCGGTCCGCGCGGCGGCCAAGGCGCAGGGCCTCGCGCGCCTGATGATCGAGACCGACGCCCCTTTCCTCGCGCCCGCGCCCCACAGGGGCAAGCCGAACGAGTCGGCCTACCTGAGGCACACGGCGGAGTACGCGGCCTCCCTCTTCGGGGTCCCGCTGGAGGATTTTGCGGCCGCGACAACGGCGACCGCCCGCTCGTTCTACGGCTTCTGACGGCCCGGATTCAGGCCTCGTCGAACTTGCGGGCGAACAGCTGCTCGAGCTCGGCGATCATCTGCGGTGCGTCCTCGCCCGTCACCATGAACTT
>CAYNLL010000179.1:0-6789 GCA_964398015.1 uncultured Opitutaceae bacterium
GCTCAAGCTCCGCGCCGCCATCGTCGAGGACGGCAACGTCGCCGTCGACGTCCACGCGGCCTTCGTCGTCCTGCGCTGAGCCCCGGGGGCTCCGGCGCGCGCCCGGCCCGACCGTGGCGTCAAATGTGGCGCGAGTCCGACTCGTCCTTCTTCAAGTATCCGGAATCCTGGCGCTGGAGGTTCACCTGGTTCTTCTTCACGTAGGCCTGGAACACATCCTCCGCGCTCATTCCGAGCGTCTGCGCAAGCGAGATGAGAAAATGAAAGAGGTCAACGACCTCCACGCGGGCGTTCTGCTCGTCGAACTTCTGGTACTTGGCCCACCACTTCCACGGCACGGAATCAACGAGTTCCGCGATTTCCTGCTGCATCGCCCTCGTGTAGTTTAGAATCCAACGCGCCTTCTCCTCCTCGCTCGTGGGCGGCAGCGCCACGCCAATCCGGCGGTTGAGGGCGTCCTGCATCCTGAAAATCTCGTCGAATTTGTCCATGGGGCAACAACGCTGCTGCCTGCCCGGGCGGGCGCAAGATGCAATTGGCCGCCCGTCAGGGGGCTCCCTTTTGGGGTTGCCCCACAGGGGAAATTTGGAGAACCTTGCCCTCTTCGACGTTTGCGTTTGAGCGCGTATCCATGCGCTCCGTGCCGTCGTTCAACCCACGGCCGCTCCCGAATCCCGGTGAGCGCCCTTACACAAAACAAAAAAATGACAGATACAACATCGTCCGGCGTCACTCCCGCCCCGGCTGCCGACACCTCGGCGCCTGCGGCCCACGCCGAGACGCCTGCCGGAGCCTTCGGCAGCACACGCGGATCGGGCCTCGCCCGCGGAAGGCGCCCCACAGGCGCCGCGGCCCCTACAGCAACCCCGGCGAAGGCTGACTACAAGCCCACCGCCGTCCAGGTCATCACGACCCAGCGCGAGTACCAGAACCCGTTTGCGAGCCCAGAGCCCGCAAATGCGCCGGCCAGTGCGCCGGCCCCCATCGAGGCACCCGCCCAGGCGGCTGCCGCAGTCGAGCCGCCGCAGCCCGCAGTGGCCGCCCTCCCCGAAGCGGCGGTCGCCCCGGCGGCACCGGAGACTCCGGCGCCCGTAGCCGAGAGATCCGAGATCGAGATCCTTCCCCCGGCCGAGGCGGTACGCCCGTCCGTGAGCTGGGAGTCGCCATCCGCGTCCTCCGCGGCTTCGGCACAGGAACGCCCGGAACGCGCGCAGCGCGACGACCGGCCGACGTTTCGCCCCGACCGCAGGCCCGAGCCCGGTACCGACGCCCCTCAGCAGGACGGGCGCGGGCGCCGCTTCGAGTCCCGCGACCCGCGGCGCGACCCCTACCGGGGCCAGCCGCGCGACCCGCGCGACGAGGACCCGCAGTTCGAGCAGCGGCCCCGGCGCGACCATGGCTATCAGGCAGCGCCGGCCCCAGCCGCGCCGGAGCCGAAGCCAAAGGGGCTCATCGCCTGGCTCAAGGGACTGTTTGGCGGCGCCAAGCCGGCCGAGACGCCCGTGGTCCCCAGGCCCTCCGAAGGGCAGTTCGGCGACGGACAGCGCCCGCGCAGGCGCCATCGCGGCGGTCGCGGCCACGGCGCCGGCCCCCAGGGTTTCCGGGGCGACCGCCCCGAGGGACCCTCGCCGGGCGGCGAGTTCGAGAACCGCGGTGCCGACCGCCAGGGAGGTCCCCGGCGGCGGCGGCACCGGGGCGGGCGGGGACGGGACCGGGGCGGTGATTTTCGCTCCGAGGGCCAGCAGGGCGGCGGCGCCATCTAGCCGCCAAACGGGCAGGCCCACAAGTTAATCCTTGCCAAGGCGCTCCGCAACGAGCGCATTCCAAGGCGTCCGCCTCATGCGGGCGCCTTTTTCTTTTCTCCATGGCCGATCTCGTCGTAAACGGCGGCAAGCCCCTGTCCGGCACCGTCACCCCTTCGGGCAATAAGAACTCTGTACTGCCCATCCTCTGCGCCACCCTGCTGACGAACGAGCCTGTGACGCTGACGAACGTCCCCGACATCACGGACCTCGACAAGCTGGTCTCGTTCTTCCAGTCGCAGGGCTCCCGGATCGACTGGGACCGGACGTCGGGCGTGATGCGGGTCGACCACGGCGCCTTCCGCAGCACGTTTACCAACGAGGAGCTCCCGCAGGACATGCGCTCCACGGTGCTGCTCTACCCCGCGCTGCTTTTCCGGATGGGGGCGATCACCATCCGCTCGAACGCCAAGGGGTGTTCGCTCGGCGTGCGCGAGATCGACCCCCACCTTGAGGTCCTCGCCGCGCTCGGCGCCACTGTCGAGGACGGGGACCCGCTCTCCATTTCGCTGAAGCACGGCTTCCGCGCGGGCAGGCACTGGCTCGACTACATGTCGGTCACCGTCACGGAGAATTTCGCAATGGCCGCCGCTGTCGCGAAGGGCAGCTCCACGCTGATCAACGCGGCCAGCGAGCCCCACGTGCAGGACCTCTGCAAGGCCCTCGTCGCCATGGGAGCGAGTATCTCGGGGATCGGCACCAGCATGCTCTCTGTTGACGGCGGAGCGGCCCTGCATGGGGCAAACATCGCGATCGGCACCGATTACCACGAGGTCACTACCTTCCTCGCGCTGGGGGCGATCACCGGGGGCGACGTGAGGGTGCTCAGGTCCGTGCCCCAGCACTTCGACCTTATCGCCCGGGCGTTCAAGAAGCTCGGCGTCGTGGTGGAGCACGAGGGCGACACGGCGCACGTGGGCCGGGGCCAGAAGAGGATCGTGGAGACGCCCTTCACGAGCAATCTTCTGCCCAAGATCGAGGGCGCGCCCTGGCCCTATTTCTCGGTGGACCTGCTGCCGCTGCTGATCGCCCTGTCTACCCGCTGCGAGGGTACGATCCACTTCTGGAACAAGGTCTATGAGAATGGCTTCTCCTGGATGCCGGAACTGGCCAAGTTTGGGGCCCACGTGATCGTGAGCGACCCCCACCGCATTGTCGTCTTCGGCAACAAGCCGCTTCGGCCGGCCGTGGTCGACTCGCCGTATGTGATCCGCGCCGCCGTCGCCCTGACCATGGTGGCCGCGTCCATCCCGGGCCGGAGTGTCGTGCGCAACGCGGAGATCATCAAGCGGGCCCATCCCCGGTTCGTTGAGAACCTCCGTTCGCTCGGCGCCGAATTGGAGTGGCGATGAAGGCGCCCGGACCCGCCGAGAATCCAGGCAAGGGGACCGGGTTCGTCACCTCGACCCTGGCGGCTCCCGTAACCGCCGCCGAGGCGGCGCTGCGACCGCTGTCCTTCAAGGACTTTGCGGGACAGGCCAAGACCATTGAGCGGCTCGAGGTGATGGTGGGCGCCGCGAAGAAGCGCGGCGATCCGCTCAACCATATCCTCCTTTCGGGGCCGCCGGGGCTGGGCAAGACCACCCTCGCGTTCATCCTCGGCAACGAGCTCGGACGGAACGTGCGCGTGACGTCCGGACCCGTGGTCGAGAAGGCGGGCGACCTCGCCGGCCTCCTCACCAACCTCGAGGAGGGCGACCTGCTCTTCATCGACGAGATCCACAGGATCCCCAAGACCGTCGAGGAGTACCTCTACTCGGCCATGGAGGATTTCCGGCTCGACATCATGATCGACCAGGGCCCGAACGCCCGCAGCGTCCGCCTGTCGCTCCCGCGGTTCACGCTGATCGGGGCCACGACCCGGGCCGGTCTCCTGACGTCCCCCCTCAGGTCGCGCTTCACGCTCCAGACCCGGCTTGACTACTACGACAAGGCGACCCTGGTCTCGATCGTCCGCCGGACGTGCGGCCTCCTGAAGATCGGGATCGACGACGGAGGCGCGGCCGAGATCGCAAAGAGGGCCCGCGGGACGCCGCGCGTGGCCAACAACCTGATCAACTTCATCCGCGACTTCGCTCAGGAGCGGGCGGACGGGGCCATCACGCGCGAGGTGGCGGCCGCGGGCCTCGAGCTCCTTGAAATCGACGCCGCGGGGCTGGATGAGATGGACAAGCGGATGCTCCGTGCCATGGCCGAGAACTACCGCGGCGGCCCGGTCGGCATGAGCACGATCGCGGTCGCGGTGGGAGAGGAGGCCGAGACGCTTGAGGAGGTGCACGAGCCCTTTCTCATCCAGGAAGGCTACCTGCAGAGGACACCCCAGGGGCGGGTCCTCACCGAGCGGGGATACGCCGCCGTGGGCCTGAGGCCCGCGGAGGGCGGACAGGGCACGTTGCTCTAGCGTGGGCCGCCCGTGACGCCGCTTGTCTTCACGCTGATTGTCCTCGGGATTTCCTACGCCGCGGGCGTATTGGGGTCGCTCGTTGGCGTAGGCGGCGGGATCATCGTCATACCGGCCCTCACCCTGCTGATGGGCGTGAGCATCCAGAAGGCGATTGCCGCATCCATCGTCTCGGTCATCGCCACCTCAAGCGGGGCGGCCTCGACCTACGTCAGGGCGCGGATCACCAACATGCGGCTCGGGATGCTGCTTGAGGTTGCAACCGTCGTTGGCGCGCTGACCGGGGCCTGGTTGGCCGTCTCGATCTCATCGAGGAGCCTCTTCCTCATCTTCTCGCTGGTGCTCGCCTACACCGCGTGGTCGATGCTGCGCCGCCCGGGCCGTCCTGCGTCCTCCGCGCCCGACCGCCTGGCCGACCGGCTAAGGCTCCACGGGTCCTTCTTTGACCGCGCGATCGGGCAGGAGGTGTCGTACCGCGTTTCGCGGACGAAGCTCGGCCTCGCCGTGAGCTATGTCGCGGGTGTGGCCAGCGGCCTCCTCGGGATTGGAGGCGGCGTCTTCAAGGTGCCGGTGATGAACCTCGCCATGGGTGTGCCGATCAAGGCGTGCACCGCCACGAGCAACTTCATGATCGGGGTCACCGCGGCGACGAGCGCCGCGGTGTATTTCATGCGCGGCGAGGTGCTGCCCTTCATCGCGGCCCCCGTGGCTGTCGGCGTCCTCTTGGGCGCGAAGTCGGGCGCACGCCTCATGAACGCGCTGAGGGGCGAGACCATAAAGATCGTCTTCGTCGCCGTCCTGGTGGTCTCCGCCGCGCAAATGCTGATGAAGGGGATCCGATGACGCCGCCGCCGAAGGACGCAAGCGTCGGGACCGCGGAGGCCATCAGCGGACTCCTCAGGATCGGCGTCTCCGCCAGCCTCATCCTCGTCTCGCTGGGCTCCGTCCTCTCCTTCGTCCAGGGGAGCGGCTACGGCCGCAACGCCTCTGAGGTTCGGCGCCTTGTCGGTCCGGAAGGCGCCTTCCCGAGGACTGCGGATTGGCTCGCAAGGGGGCTCGTCCACCACTACGGGCAAGCCTACATCGTGGCGGGTCTCATGCTGCTGATCGCCACGCCCATCCTTCGGGTCGCCGTCTCTATCGCCGCCTTCGCCAAGGAGCGCGACCGCGCCTATGTGGTCATCACGGCGACCGTCCTAATCCTGCTGCTCGTCTCAATTGGAATCGGGCGGGGATTCTGACGCGTACAGGCGGTCAATGGGTTGAAACCCCGGTCGAACCGGTGAGCGCGAGCGCCTCGCCGTGGGCCGCCGAGGGAACCCGCGCCGCCATCGACTCGAGGAGCATGCGCACCCCGTGCAGGGCGCCCGTCCCTAGCTGAACGGCGCCCATCGTCTCGAGCCAAAGGGCTCGGGCGCTGGTGCCGTCGGCTCCCGAAGGCGGGAACCATGACGGGCACGCCACCGGCAATGCCTCCATCAGGAAGCCGAAGACGGCGAATACAAGGGCGTTGGTACCGTTCATCGTCCCGTGTGCGGTTGGCTGAGCATCGAGAACGGTGTCCAGCCTGCGCCATGCCATCCCCGACCCGATGAAGATTAATTATTTCACGCCAATTGCTTACAGAAACTGCCCGCCTAAGCTCGCCGCCCTTTCCCTGCAATCTGCATTCACCCCGAAGGGCCCATCGTGCAAAGTGCGGCCGTCGCCGGTCCGCCCCTCCGGGCGTTACAGATCTCCGAGCTGCGGGCGCAGGACGATCTCCTCCACCACCGTGCGGCGCGTCATACGGTAGAGCGCGACAAATGCCGACGCCACATCCTCTGCGGGCATCATGCGCCTTGTGGGCACCCCGCTCCCCTTCCATGAGGGGGAAACCGTGGCCCCGGGATAGACGCAGCACACGCGCACGCCCTTATCCTTGAATTCCGCCCTTATCGCCTTCGACAACCCGGTGACCCCGAATTTTGCGGCGGTGTAGGCGGGCGAACCCGGGTACGCGGCGAGCCCGGCGATGGAGCCCATGTTGAAGATGTCCCCCCGGCGCCGGCGCACCATCCCGGGGGCAAAGGCCCGGGTCACAAGGAACAGGCTGCGCAGATTTGCCGCAACCATCCTGTCGAAATCCGCGGCGCTGGTGGAGAGGAACGGAGCCCCCGCGTACTTTCCCGCGTTGTTGACGAGCACGTCGACCGCGCCAAACCGGCGCCTGACCTCAACCTCGAGCCTTGAGACCGCGGCCTCATCGGCAACGTCGCACGAAAAGACGCCGGGGATCGCCCCGAGGCGGGCGCAGGCGCGGGCCACGCGAGCCAGGTTGTCGAAATTCCTCGCGACCAGCGCCAGCCTCGCGCCCGGGATCTCCCGGGCGAACGCCCTCGCTATGGCGGCTCCGATGCCCTGCGACGCGCCCGTGATCACTATGACCGGAGTCTTTTTGTCGGCGCCCATGGAGTTACGCGCCTTTCCTAGCAGACCAGCGAGGAAAAATCCATGAAGTCCGCCGCAAAGCCGCCCTTCACGCCCTTGCAGATCACGCTCACGGCGTCGTGGGAATGGAGCGACTCCAGGTGCGAGCACGCGATC
>CAYNLL010000180.1:0-6787 GCA_964398015.1 uncultured Opitutaceae bacterium
CGCGCTGCCGGAGCGCCAGGAGGCTGAGCGCGCAAACTGGGACTTCTTCCTCGGCCTGCCCGACCCCGAGCGCAGCAGCCTGGACCTGAGCACCGTGAAGGGGACGCAGTTCCTGGCCCCGCTGATCGAGTTCTCGGGCGCCTGCGCGGGCTGCGGCGAGACGCCCTACCTCAAGCTGCTGACCCAGCTCTTCGGCGACAGGCTCGTGATCGCCAACGCCACCGGGTGCTCCTCGATCTACGGCGGGAACCTGCCGACGACGCCCTACTGCGCGAACGGCGACGGGCGCGGTCCGACCTGGGCCAACTCGCTCTTCGAGGACAACGCGGAGTTCGGGTTTGGGCTCCACCTCGCCGTGGAGCAGCGGATGCGCAATGCCCGCGACCTCCTGGAGCGCGTGGGGATGCGCATGCCGGCGCTGCTCAAGGACGCGATCCTTAACGCCGACCAGTCGACCGAGGCCGGAATCGCCGCGCAGCGGGGCCGCATCGCCGCGCTCCGCGAGATCCTGCGCGGCCTCGACGGGGCGGACACCCGCAAACTCGAGGCGGCGGCCGACGACCTGGTGAAGAAGTCCGTGTGGATCGTCGGCGGCGACGGCTGGGCCTACGACATCGGCTACGGCGGCCTCGACCACGTGCTGGCGAGCGGCGCCAACGTCAAGGTGCTCGTCCTCGACACGGAGGTCTACTCGAACACGGGAGGCCAGGCGTCGAAGTCTACTCCCATGGGAGCGGTCGCGAAGTTTGCCGCCGGCGGCAAGAGCATGGCGAAGAAGGACCTGGCGCTGATCGCCATGCAATACGGCCACGTGTACGTCGCAAAGGTGGCCTTCGGGGCGAAGGACAGCCAGACCGTCGCGGCAATCCGCGAGGCCGAGGCCTACAACGGGCCCGCGCTCATCATCGCCTACTCCCACTGCATCGCGCATGGCTTCCCGCTCCACCTCGGCCTCGAGCAGCAGAAGCTCGCCGTCGACAGCGGCTACTGGCCGCTCTTCCGGTACGACCCCCGGCTCCTCGGCACGGGCGAGCCCATGAAGCTCGACTCCGCGGCGCCCAAGATCGACCTCGACAAGTTCACCGCCAACGAGACCCGCTTCAGCATGCTCAAGAGCGTCGCGCCCGCCCGGGCTGCGGAGCTCATGGCGACCGCGCAGGCGCAGGTGCGCCGGCGCTATTCCCTGTACAAGCAGCTCGCCGGCAACGGGGCGTCCAACGGCGCCGTCCCTGCCGCCGCCCCGGCCACGCCCCCGGCAGCGGCGGCGCGAATCGCACTCCCACTGGCCAACCCCGCGGCCGCAACCCCCAGCGCACCCCGCACATGAACCTCACGACACAGTACCTCGGACTCAGCCTCGCCAACCCCCTCGTCATCGGAGCGTCGCCCTTCTGCGACAGCGTCCAGACCGCGCGCGAACTTCAGGACGCCGGCGCGGCGGCGGTCGTGATGCGCTCGCTCTTCGAGGAGCAGATCGAGGCCGAGATCCGCGCGCTCGCCCACCAGGTCGAGTCGACGTCCGACAGCTACGCCGAGGCGACCTCGTACTTCCCGAACTTCTCCGAGTACCAGCTGGCCCCGGACCAGTACCTGCGCCAGATCGAGGCGCTCAAGGGCGCGCTCACGATCCCCGTCATCGCCTCGCTCAACGGCGCCCGGACGGGCGGGTGGATCGACTTCGCGCGGCGCTTTGAGGCGGCGGGCGCCGACGCCGTCGAGCTCAACCTCTACCAGCTGGTGACGCGCGCGGGCGTGCTGGCAGGCGAGGTGGAATCCGACATGCTCGACATCGTGCGCCAGGTGTGCGCCTCGGTGAAGATCCCCGTGGCTGTGAAGCTTTCGCCGTTCCACACCTCGCCCTCCAACTTCGCGCTCGCGCTGGAGCACGCCGGGGCGGCCGGGGTCGTGTTCTTCAACCGCTTCTACCAGCCGGACTTCGACCTGGACGAGATGGAGGTGGTGCCGCAGCTCAGGCTCTCCGACCCCTCGGAGCTGCTCCTTCGCCTGCGCTGGCTGGCGATCGTCTCCCCGCAGGTGCGCCTCTCGCTGGCCGCGAGCGGCGGCGTCCACAGCTCGACGGACGCCCTCAAGGCCGTGTTTGCCGGGGCGCACGCGGTGCAGGTCGTCTCGGCGCTCCTGCGCCACGGGCCGCACCTTCTGCCGCGGCTCCTTGACGGGATGAGCCACTGGATGGACGAGCACGGGTACTCGAGCATCGACGAGTTTCGCGGGGCGATGAACCTGAAACGCTGCCCTGACCCCGCGGCCTACGAACGCGCGAACTATATCCGCATCCTGCAGGCTTGGCGGGTGGCGACACCCTATGAAGAAACCTGACCGCGTGGCTTGGCTCGCCGGTGGCGACGCCTTGTGTTCAAACATGCCGGAGACGCCGCCGGGCCCGCCGTGGCGCCTGGTGCTGATGGGCGCGCCCGGGGTGGGAAAGGGCACCCAGGCGGAGATCATCTCGTCGAGGCTGGGGGTATGCCACCTGTCCACGGGCGACGTCCTGCGGTCCGCGGACTGCGCGGGAAGGGCGAGCGCCTCGCCGGCCATCAAGTCGGCGCTCTTCAGCATGCGGAGCGGCGCGCTGGTGGAAGACGACCTCATGGTGGAGCTCGTGGCGGAGCGGCGCCGGTGCCTTCGCTGCTGCGGCGGGTTCGTGCTGGACGGCTTCCCGCGCACGGTCGTGCAGGCCGAGGCCCTCGAGGCCATGCTCGCTCGGGAGGGCGCCTCGCTGGACGCCGTCTTTGAGTACGAGCTGCCCGACGAGGAGATCGCGGAGCGGCTGGGAGGCCGGATGGTGTGCCCCGCCTGCAAGGCGGTCTACCACTCGGCCCACAGGCCGCCGCAGCGCGGCGGGATCTGCGACGAGTGCGGCAAGAGGCTGGTGCGGCGCGAGGATGACGGGCCGGAGGCGATCGCCACGCGCAGGCAGGCCTACGAGGCGAGCAACCGGCCGCTCCTGGAGTGGTACGCGCGAAAGGGGCTCCTCATCACGGTGCCGGCGCACGGCACGCCCGAGGAGATCTACGTGCGGACGTGGACCTGCGGCCGCACCAGTCCCGAGAACTTGGTGCCTCCCGCCGGCTGACCCGGCTTCCCGTCGCGCAGGATGGCGTGGAGCCTGCGCACGGCCTGCGCGGCGTCCATGACGCCGCGCTCGGCCATCGGCGACAGGTCCTCGCCGATTCCCAGGTCCTCCGCGGGGACCGTGAGCATCCACGCCATGGGCGCGTGGCCGAATGCGTCGCGGGCGAGGGCGAGAAGGACGCGCGGGTCGGCGGCGTGGGCCAGGGCCTGGGGCAGCGGCGAGGGGTCTATCCGGCGCAGCCCGAGCCGCCACGGGTGCTCGACGGCGGCGTCAACGAAGACCGCCGCCCTGGACTGCGACAGGGGGAAGGCCAGCTCGGGCGTGAGCAGCGGGCAGGCGAGCGTGAGCGTGCCGGCCAGGGCCATCTCCTCGATCTCGGCGGCGACTCTGGGTCCCACGCCGTCGTCGCGGCGCAGGGTGTTCCCGTAGCCGATCACCAGAAGCAGGTTATCCACGGCGAACCTCCCGGATCACCTCGCCGGAGGGCGCGATCAAGCGGACCACCAGCGGCATCTGGCCCGCGGCGTGGGTGGAGCAGCTCAGGCACGGGTCGTAGCAACGGATCCCGTGCTCGATTCGGTTGAGGACGGGCTCGGGAATGTCCGCGCCCTTCACGTAATGCCGGGCGATCTGGGCCACCGTTCGGTTCATCGCCAGGCTGTTGTGTCCCGTGGCGACAACCAGGTTCACCCGGGTGAGCAGGCCCGAGCGGTCCACCGTGTAGTCGTGGAAGAGCGTCCCGCGGGGGGCCTCGCTGGCCCCGACGCCGTGCAGGGCGTTGACCCCCGCGTCGGCGCGCAGGTCGCCGCTCGAGAGCTCCGGGTCGTCGAGGGCGCGCTCGATGTACTCGAGCGCGGCGACGATCTCGATCAGGCGGGCGTGGTGGTAGAGGAACGAGGAGGTGACGGCCGACCCCGCCTGGCGGTAGGCACGGAACTCGGCGTCGGCGCGCGGCACGCCCATCCGCTCGCAGACGTTGAGCCTCGCCAGCGGCCCGGCCCGGTAGATGCCGCCGGGGAACCCGAGCGCCTTGTAGTACGGCGCCTTGAGGTAGGAGGCCGGCTGCACGGCCTCGCCGATGTAGTCCCTGTAGCGCGCGACATCGACCTGGTCGGCGACCAGTGCGCCCCGGCTGTCGGTGAAGCGCAGGCGGCCGCCGTGGTGCTCCCACGTGCCGTCGGGCGTCACCATCCCCATGAACAGGGACGGGAAGTCGCCGAAGTTGAGGGCCTCCTCCCGGCTCGACTCGAGGATCCTCTTGAACAGCCCGAGGGCGTTCCCGGCCGTGGCAAAGGCCTCGGGCAGGCGCGCGCGGATGCGGGCGCGGCCCTCGTCGGTGATCCCGCTCCGGACGCCCCCGGGCACGGCCCACGAGGGATGGACCTTCTTGCCGCCGAGCGCCTCGATGATCTCCTGGCCGAACTGCCGCAGCCGGATGCCGGCCCTGGCCAGCTCAGGGTCGGAGGCGATAAGGCCGAAGACGTTGCGCTTGGGCGGGGGCGCGTCCCAGCCGAGAACGAGGTCGGGCGCGCTCAGGTGGAAGAAGCTCAGCGCGTGGCTCTGCACGATCTGGCCCAGGTTCATCAGGCGGCGCAGCTTGTCGGCGGCGGGCGGGATGGCCACGGACATGATGGCGTCGCCCGCCCTGGCCGAGGCCAGGAGGTGGCTCACCGGGCAGATCCCGCAGATGCGCGCCGTGATGCCGGGCATCTCGCTGTAGGGCCTGCCCTCGCAGAACTTCTCGAAGCCCCGGAACTCGACCACGTGGAACTCGGCGCCGGAGACCAGGCCGTCGTCGTCCAGGAAGATGCTGATCTTGGCGTGCCCCTCGATCCGTGTCACCGGGTCTATGACGATTCGCGTGGCCATGGGTCCTCATGCGGCTCAGCCGAACCTGAGCTGCTCGCCCTCCAGTGCGGGCGGGAGCCCGGCGAGGACGCGCTCAAGGAGCGCCCTGATCCGCTGCGCCGAAGGGGGGCAGCCGGGCAGAAAGGCCTCGACGGGGACGATCTCGTGAACGGGGCACACGCGCGCCAGCAGCTCAGGCACGATGCCGTCGGCTCCGCCGGGCAGGGGGTTGTCCTGGGTGCTGCCGACATAGGCGCACTGGAGGACCTCCTTCACGCTGTTCGGGCCCAGCTGGTTGCGGATGGCGGGGACATTGCCGGTCACGGCGCAGTCGCCGAAGGACACGAGGACGCGCGTGCGCCGGCGCGCCTTCAGGAGCTGATCCAGGTTGTCGCGGTTGCAGACTGCGCCCTCGATGAGGCAGACGTCGACGCCCTCCGGGTACTCCTTCACGTCGATGACCGGGCTGTAGACCAGCTCCACCTTGCCCGCCAGCTCGATCAGGAACTCGTCCAGGTCGAGGAACGACATGTGGCAGCCGGAGCACCCGCCCAGCCAGAGCGTGGCCATCCTCAGGCGATCCATTGCTTCCTTTCCCTCGCGTTGACGATGAACGCGAGCTTCGTGCGGTCCCGCTCCATCTCCCCGACGGTCGAGCCCCGGGTGAACAGGGCCCCGGTCGGGCAGGCGAGGACGCACTTGCCGCAGGACGTGCACGACTCCGAGTCGCCCCACGGCTGGCTCAGATCGTCGATGATGCGCGACTTCGCGCCGCGGCCGGCCACGTTCTTGGTGCCGGCGCCCTCGATGTGCCAGCAGGCCCGCACGCAGCGCTGGCACAGGATGCAGCGGTTGTGGTCCATGCCGAAGAGGGGATGCGTCGCGTCCACGCCCCATTTCGGGAAGCGGTAGTCGTAGCGCACGTGGTCGATGCCGTGCTCCCAGGCCAGCGTCTGGAGCTCGCAGTGGCCGTTGGAAACGCAGACGGCGCAGACGTGGTTGCGCTCCGCCAGGAGAAGCTCGAGGGTCATGCGCCGGTAGGCGCGGAGGCGCTCGGTGTCGGTGCGGACGTCCATGCCCTCGGCCACCCGCGTCGTGCAGGCCGACAGGAGCTTGGAGGAGCCCGCGACCTCGACCAGGCACATGCGGCAGGCCCCCGTGTCGTACACGCCCTCCAGGTGGCAGAGCGTCGGGATGAAGATGCCCGCCTCGGCGGCGGCCTCCAGGAGTGTCGCGTCCTCCTCGGCGCTCACGTGCTTGCCGTCGATCGTGAGGGTCCTGGCGGCCTTGGGAGTCATGGGGCCGCCTTTCCGGCAGGGGCCGCGGCGCCGTCGGCGGGCCGCAGCAGCGCGAGGTACTCGTCGCGGAAGAAGCGCAGGGTGCTGCGCACGGGGTTGGGTGCGTTCTGGCCAAGCCCGCAGAGGCTGGTGCGCGAGACCATCTCGCAGAGCTCCTCCAGCCGGGCCAGGTCCGCGGCCCCGGCCTGGCGCTTGACGATCCGGTCCAGGAGGCCGTGCATCTGCACCGTGCCGGCGCGGCACGGGATGCACTTGCCGCAGGATTCATCCATGCAGAATTCCATGAAGAACCGCGCGATCTCGACCATGTTCGTCTGGTCGTCCATGACAATCATGCCGCCGGACCCCATGATCGAACCGAGCTTGCCCAGCGATTCGTAGTCCACCGGCGTGTCCAAATGCTGCGCCGGAATGCAGCCGCCCGAAGGCCCGCCGGTTTGCACAGCCTTGATCCGACCGCCGTCGGGAGCGCCGCCGCCCATGTCTTCGACGATGGCGCGCAAGGGGGTTCCCATCGGCACTTCGATTAGGCCGGTGTTTTTAATCT
>CAYNLL010000181.1:0-6730 GCA_964398015.1 uncultured Opitutaceae bacterium
CCCTGGATCAGGTGCTCCACCTTGAGCTCGGCCGCCCGGATCGAGGTCGCAGCCGACTTCCGCCCGGAGATCCATGCGAGCGCGACGCCCGACGCGCGGACCCGGATGAGGCCCAGGCCGTCGATGATGCAGAAGCGCTTCGTCTCCGTTCCGTCGGACGAGACGCCGATGGTCCCGTCCGTCAGGACCCCGTCGACGTCCATGGCGAAGAGGCGGATGCGCCGCCACGCCCCGGGGGTGATCTTCCGCCGCTTCACGACATCCACTCCGTGATCCGCTGGATCACCGTGTCCTTCGACGGGCGGAACGCGGACTCCAGTTCGTGGGCGAACGGCACCGGGAGGTCCAGCGCCGCGATGCGCAGCGGCGGGGACTTCAGGGCGGTCCCGGAGGCCTCCGCCACCCGGGCGACAATCTCGGCTCCGAAGCCGTGGGTCTTGCGCCCCTCGTGGAGCACGATGAGCCTGCCCGTGCGCGCGACCGAGGGCAGGATCTCGGAGAGGTCCAGCGGCGCGAGGCAGCGCAAGTCGAACACGTCGATGCCGCACTCGTATTCCGACGCCAGGTACTCGCAGGCGTCCAGGGCGAGGTGGACCGCCTCGCCGTAGGTCACGAGCGTCGCGTAGTCGCCGGTGCGGACGCGCCTGGGGTGCCAGACGTCCCGGTAGGCGGGATCCCAGGCGATGGGGTGCTTGCCGCGCCTGTAGAGGCCCTTGTGCTCGAAGAGGAGGACGGGATTGTTGTCCTCGCACGCCGCAAGGAGGGCGTTGAACGCATCCTGGGGATTGCTCGGGTAGAGGGCCTTCAGCCCGGGCATCGCCAGGAAGAAGGACTCGAGCTCCTGCGAGTGGAACGACCCGAGCCCGACGGCGCCCGACGGCATCCTCAGGACGAGCGGGCAGGACGCGCCCGAGCGGAAGTGCATGGTCGCGGCGTTGAGCGTGATCTGCGTCATCGCCTCGGTGGCGAAGTCGGCGAACTGGAACTCCTCGATCGGCCGGTGCCCGTTCACGGCGAGCCCGATCGCGTAGCCGGTGCACGCGCTCTCCGCCAGCGGCGTATTGAACACCCTGGAGCGCCCAAACTCCTTGTAGAGGTTCTCCGTGACCTTGAAGGCGCCCCCGTAGGTCGCGATGTCCTGGCCGAGGACGATCGACTCGGGCCGCTCGAGGAGCACCTTGCGAAGCGCCCGGTTGAGCGCCTGCGCCATGGTGAGGTTCTCGGGGGCCACGGGCTCGGGGCGCCACGGGAAGGGGAGCGGGGCGGGGGCGAAGAGGTCCGCCTCCATCCCGGAAGGGTCCGGGCGCGGCACCGCCATCGCCACCTTGACGCAGGCCTCGATGAACGCGCTGATCTCGGCATCGATCGCGTCCATGCGCCCGGCACCCTCGCTTGAGGCGAGCGCCCGCCTCAGGTGGGGCAGGGGGTCGCGCGCCGCGAAGGCGTCCGCCTCGCCGGGGCGAAGGTAGTCGCAGGTGTCGTAGGCCGCGTGGCCGCGCAGGCGCAGCGTCCGCGCCTCGACGAGCATCGGGCGCGAGGTCGAGCGCACCCTCTCGATCACCTCGGCGAGCACGGGCGCGGCCCTCTCGGGCTCCCTGCAGTCGATCACCAGGCCCTCCATCCCGTAGGCCGCCGCGCGCTGCCACAGCTCGGTGCCGCCGGCGAACTGCTCGTCCGTGGGGGTCGAGTAGGCGTAGCCGTTGTTCTCGATCACGAACACGATGGGCAGCGACTGGAGCGACGCGAGGTTCATGGCCTCGTGCACGTCGCCCGTGCTGGAGGAGCCGTCGCCGAAGAACGCGAATCCGACCGCGCGGCGGCCGAAGCGACGCTGGGAGTCCGTGGCGCCCAGCACCGGGCCGCACATGGCGCCGAGATGGCTGATCATCGGCAGCGAGCGGTTCGCCGGGTCGCCGTGGTGGATGTTGCCCTCGCGGGCCTTCGTCGGGCTGCTGGCGTTCGCGAAGTACTGGTTGAGGTGCCCGCAGAGGTGCCCGCCCCATATGAGGTGCCCCCCCAGGTCGCGGTGGGTGAAGCAGACGACGTCGAGCGCCTTGTCCGCCAGAAGGGCGAGGGGGACGATCATCCACTCGTTCCCCTGGCCTCCCGTCACGGTTCCCTTGATCTGGCCCTGCCGGAAGAGGTCGAGGATCCGGTTGTCGACGAGCCGCGCAAGCTGCATCCACGCGTAGATTCGCAGTCGCGACTCGGAGGGGTTCTTCTCAAGGTCCGCGGCGCGCAGGTCGCGCGACGCGAAAATGGCGGGAGCTGTGGGTAATGCCATGGCCGGGGGTTCACGCTGAGCGCCGCGCGCCGGGTGGGCAAGCTCGCCGTCGCAGGACGGGCCCGTGGGGGCGCGTCCCCGGGTTCCCCGTCCTCAGGGCCCGTCGATTTTCTGGATCCGCGCGATGTGCCTGCCCCCCTCGAATTCCGTCGCGAACCATGTGCGTACGATTCGGATGGCCTCGTCCTCGGTGACCGTCCTCTGGCCGATCGAGATGCAGTTGGCGTCGTTGTGCGCGCGGCTCCAGATGGCGACCTGCTCGCTCCAGCACACCCCGCAGCGCACGCCCCGTATGCGGTTGGCGACGATCGCCTCGCCGTTGCCCGAGCCGCCGAGGACGATGCCCCGCTCGAATTCGCCCCGCGCCACGGCCTCGGCGACCGGACGGATGAAGTCGGGGTAGTCGCAGGGCTTCTCCGAGTCGGTGCCCAGGTCGCGCACGCTGTGGCCGTCGGCCAGCAGCGCCGCCTTGAGCGCCTCCTTGTACTTGAAGCCGGCATGGTCCGATCCGATGGCGATGGTGTAGGTGCGGGTCATCGGGCGTGGCTTGTGGGGTGCCTTGGATATTGCGGGGGGGGGCGCGTCGGCAAACAAATACGCCCCGTCAGGGCGCGATGGCCCGCCAGAACGCAACGGGGTCCGCCAGGCTCTCGAGGACGGCGTCGGGCCCGTGCGAGGCGAGGGTGGACGCAGCCGAGTTCCCCGTCGCAACCGCCAGCACCCGGGCTCCGATCGCGCGGGCGCACGAGACGTCGTGAGGCGTGTCGCCCACGATCCACACCCGCTCCATGGGGAAGGTCACTCCCCAATGCGCGGCGGCCCGGCGCAGCGCATGGGGGCCGAGCTCGTCCCGGAGTTCGCTGTCGTCCGCGAAGGCCCCGACCGGGAAATAGTCCCAGAGGCCATGGTAGCCGAGCTTGATCTGGGCGCCGCGGCGCAGGTTTCCCGTCAGAAGCCCCTGCGCGATGCCGGGATGGGCCGCGGCGTGGGCGAGGATCTCCTCAATTCCCGGGAGGATGCGGGCGTTGTTGGCGGCGAGGGAGTCGGGGAGCGCCGCGACATATCCATCGACGTAGCTCGAGACGTTTTCCCGGGAATGCTCGATCCCGAAGCGCGCAAAGATCTGGCGGATGATCATCGGGTCGGTGCGGCCCGCGAACTCTATCCCCGAAAATGAGCCGGAAATCCCGAAGACATTCTCCATGGCCCTGTTGAGCGCCTTCATGCCGGCCCCGGTCGAATGGAGAATCGTTCCATCTATATCCCAGAGTATCAATGTGTTTTGCATTCTGAGTGAAACTCT
Source organism: uncultured Opitutaceae bacterium (assembly GCA_964398015.1). Taxonomy (GTDB): domain Bacteria; phylum Verrucomicrobiota; class Verrucomicrobiia; order Opitutales; family Opitutaceae; genus Palsa-1447. Next base: position 3,588 of record CAYNLL010000181.1, read on the forward strand.
TGTCGGCAATGGGCGTCTGTACCTTCTGGACCTTATTGGCAGTGACTTACCTGAATGGATCAGCCTTCCCGATACCCATGAAAACTTCCAGAATTATCCTTTTGTCCGCAGCGGCCGCCTGCCTCGCCCTGCTCTGCGGGTGCGACACGCCCGACGCGCGGATCCGCAACAGTCCGCAGGAGTTCGCCCGCCTCAACCCCGACCAGCAGGCCCTGGTGAAGGCCGGGCAGATCGCGATCGGGTTCGACATGGGCACGGTCAAGCTCGCGCTCGGCGACCCCACACGCATCACCGAGAACACCGACGCGACCGGCCAGCACGAGGTGTGGCACTACGTGACCTACGAGGACTACCAGGGCACCATCATCCTCGGGGGCTACTACCACCGCTGGGGCGGCTGGGGCTACCCGCGCTTCTGGGGCGACGTCGGATACTACAACGGCTACCCGGTCCGGGTCCATGACCGCATCCGCGTCGACTTTGACAACGCGGGCCGCGTCACCCGGATCGAGCAGGACAAGCCCTGATTAGAGCGGCGAGCCGGCGGCCTCCGACTGACGGACCCGCACCTCCACCCCGAGCGAGCGGGTCTTGCCGCCGCGGTAGGTTCCGCTCACCGGCCGGATGTCGGCGTAGTCGCGGCCGGCCGCCACCTTGACGTAGCGCTCGTCGGCGACCCTGTCATGCGTCGGGTCGAAGGCGGCCCACCCGTACCCGGGCACGAACGCCTCGATCCAGGCGTGGGACGCCTCGTCGTCGTCAACCTCGGGTTTCCCCTTTGTCTTCATGAAGTAGCCGCTCACGTAGCGCGCCGGCAGGCCGGAGCACCGGCAAAGGCCGATGGCGACGTGGGCGAAGTCCTGGCACACGCCCGAGCGCAGCTTGAGGGCGTCCGTGGCCCGCGTGCCGACGCCCGTAGTCTTTGGCCGGTAGGAGAACGTCCGGAAGACGTGCCGGCACAGGAGCCGGACATCCGACCAGACGTCCGCCCTGCCGTCGATCAGGACGTCCTTCGCCTCCCTCCAGAGCTCGACGTCCAGCGGGACGTAGTGCGAGTCGGTGAGGAATTCGGCGTAGAGCTCCCTGTCGGTGCCCGACTCGAACTCGGTGAACGGGACCTCGGGCACGGCGAGTCGGGTGGAATTCGGCGTCGTCTCCACCTCCGAAATCGCCTCGATCATGAGCCTCGAGTGCGGCGCCGTGATGTCGAAGTAGTGCACCGTGTTGCCGTAGAAGTCCAAGTAGTCGCGGGGCTGCGACGCCGGATCGGTCCGGAGCTCGAAGCTGCGGCATGTCTGGTTCGCCTCGTCGACGGGCCGCAGGCGCACCTCGTTGAAGCTGTCCTGCGCCTTGCTGGCATAGGTGAACGTGGTCCGGTGAAACAGGCTGATGAGCATGGAATACGGTCAGCGGCTGGCGGAGGCGTCAGTCACTGTTGCTGCTGGAGCTGCTGTTCCTCCTGGGTGGATTCTGCTGGGTAAAACATCGTCGTCTGCACGACCTCCTCGCTGATCCGGTCCAGCGCGGCCTCCGTCTCGACGAGAAACTCGTGCAGCCCGTCGCGCAGCACGTCGTCGATGGTGAGCGACTGGAGGTCGGCGAGCAGGCGCCGGGAGGCGCGCGCGGCCTCGCTGCGCGGCCTCGCGCCCGACTCCCCCAGGATGCGCCTGAGGAACTCGTCGATCTGGGCGACGCAAAAGTGGATCGAGCGGGGGAACGAGTCCGAGAAGATCAGGAACTCCGCTGCCTTCCACGGGAGGATCTCGCTCACGTAGAAGCGGCGGTAGGCCTCCAGGGCGCTGGCCGAGCGCAGCACGGCCTGCCACTGCGCCGTGTCGAGCGCGCCTCCGACATCCGAGGCGGTCGGCAGCAGGATGTGGTACTTCACGTCCAGGATGCGCGCGGTCTTGTTCGCGCGCTCGACGAACTTGCCGAACTGGATGAATTCCCACCCCTCGCTTCGGGAATACGTCGAGTCGGTCAGCCCCTGGAAGAGGTGCGAGTTGCGCTTGATGTCCTGGAAGAACTCGTAGGGCCCCGCCGCCCAGACGTCGGACGTGCTCCTCGACTTGAGGAAGAGGTAGAGCTCGTTCACGGTCTCCCACATCTCGATAGAGATCTGGTCGCGGATCATCCTCGCGTTCTCGCGGGCGGTGAAGACGCACGAGAGGATCGAGTTGGGGTTGCGCAGGTCGAACGAGAAGAACTCGGTGACCGACCTGCTGTCCTGGCTCTCGTAATGCTTCTCGAAAAGCTCGGTGTCGCCCGAGCTGGCGAGGATCGAGCCCCAGTGCTCCTTGAGGTGGGCGTCGTCATACTCCTGGAAGTCGAGGATGAATTGCAGGTTCACCTCGAGAAGGCGGGCGATGTTCTCGGCGCGCTCGATGAAGCGGCTCATCCAGTACAGCGAGTGGGCCACGCGCGAGAGCATCACGTTGGCCTGGGGCCTTGAGGCGGGGACCTTTGGGGCGGTCGGCATGGTCTTGCGTGTCGGAGCGGCCATCAGTCCCCCTGCCCCTGGAGCACCCACGTGTCCTTTGAGCCGCCGCCCTGCGACGAGTTGACGACCAGCGAGCCCTTGCGCAGGGCGACCCGGGTGAGGCCGCCCGGGGTGACCACGGTCTTTTCGCCGCACAGAATGTATGGGCGAAGGTCGATGTGCCGCCCCTCGAGCTTGTCGTCGCACCAGGTCGGGGAGCGGGAGAGCATGATAGGGTCCTGCGCGATGAAGTTTCGCGGGTTCGCGGCGACCTTGGAGCGGAACTCCGCCACCTCCTCCTTCGTCGAGGCGGGCCCGATGAGCATCCCGTAGCCGCCTGCCTCGTTCGCCGACTTCACGACAAGCTTGGCCATGTTCTCGAGGATGAACTTGCGGTCGGCCGGCTCGGATGCGAGGTACGTCGCCACGTTGGGTATGATGGGCTCCTGGTCGAGGTAGTACTTTATCACCTTCGGGATATAGGCGTAGATCACCTTGTCGTCGGCGACGCCGGTGCCGATCGAGTTGGCGAGGGCCACGTTGCCGGCCCGGTAGGCGGCGACCAGGCCCGTGACGCCGAGCTGGGAATCGGCCCGGAAGACGGCGGGATCGAGGAAGTCGTCGTCGATGCGCCGGTAGATGACGTCCACCTGCACGAGCCCCG
>CAYNLL010000182.1:0-2860 GCA_964398015.1 uncultured Opitutaceae bacterium
CGATGGCCTGCGGGTCGGTCTCGCGCACCAGGGTGAAGTGCCCGTCCACGATCACCAGGCGGTAGACCGAGGGCAGGACGATCCGGTCGGGCAGGCGGGGGCTCCCCTCGGCCGAGCCGGGGCCCGGCGCCGGGAGCGCCCTCTGCAGGGCGTCCCTTCCCACGGTGGGCTCCGGCGCCCCGACATGGGTCGCTCCCGCGCCGGCCTGCGGGCGGCCGGGCGAGGCGCACGCGCAAAGCAGGAGGGCCACTGTGCCGATGGCCGCCTTCACCTGGGGAGCTCCTTTGCCTGGGGGAGCCGGAGGCCGACGGCCGCCGCGCGCGGGTCGATCGTCTGCTCGACGAAGAGGTAGAACGGCTTTCCCGCGGGTACGCGGACGTAGGCGCCCCTCTTCGAAATCTCCTCCCGGATGCGGGTGACCATGGCGCTCATGGCCTCCGCGGCGCCCCCGCTGAGCGAGCCCGCCGCAGCATTGCCCACCGTGGGGGCGATCTGCGTCGCCCCGAACGCGCCCGAGAGGCCGGGCGCGGCCTGCTGGCGCTCGGCGACCGCGGCGAGGCCCTGCGCCATCCCGCTCACCGCGGCTGCGGCGAAGAGCTTGATCTCCTTGTTGTCCAGGGTTGACAGCGTGTAGCCCACCAGGCCGTCCGCACCGTCGTCGATCGCCCAGGACCTTACGCCTCCGCGGTCGGTGACGACCGTCTCCCTGCGGTCCACCGCCCGGGCCCTCAGGATCAACTCCCGTCCGTTGGCCCTGCGCGCATCGCCGGGAAGAACGAGGGTCCACTCCCCGTTGTCGACCAGGCGCCCGACGCCCATGGCGTCCACGATCGCCTCCGGCTTGGCGTAGCTGAAGGCCTCCGTGCCCGCCGGGATGATCACGCCCCCGTTCCAGTCCAGGTCCTGGGTCACCAGGGCGACGATCGGCTCGGACCTCGCCGTGACGCTGTCCAGGGTCTCGACAAGCTGGCATTTGACGAGACGGCCGAAGGGCGCGAACTCGTCTCCGAGCGGCTCGGCGGGGGGCGCTGCCCTGGCCTGTGGAGCCGGGGTGGGAGACGCGCCGGAGGCTGGGTCCGGGGGCATCCGGAAGACCTCGGGCAGCGTCTTTTTCTCGTCGCGGCGCCGGCTCGCGGGCCCGCCCTTCGGCGCGGCTGCGGGAGGCCCCTCTGGCGCGGCGGCCTCCTCGGCCGGGCTCTGCACCGGCCTGGGCCGCACGACGTCGCGGGTGTAGCCTTCCGAGACGGGCGGCGCCTCGCGCTCCGCGTCGGCCGGGCTCGGCGCCTGGGGCTGCAGGCGGACCGGCAGCCTGGCAACCTCAGACGGCCCGGAAGCGGGCGCGGGGCGGCTGCCGCCGCGCCAGAGCACGGAGGCGACTGCGAGCGCGACGGCGCCGGCAAGCAGGATGCGCACCCGCAGCGAGACGCCGGACCAGCCCGCGGAGTCGGAGGGTGGGGCGTCCATCAGGGGTCGAATCCCTCCAGGTTGAGGCGCCTGACGGGCCGCGGGTTGGCGGTGCCGCTCAGCCTGACGCTGACTAGGAAATCGTTTCCGGGAAGGAGGCGCGTGGGTTCGCCGTCGGGACCCCGGGCCAGCACCAGGAGCGCGGCGGCCGAGGCCCCGGGCTCAAGCTCGCCCGCGAAATCCACGGTGTTGACGGGGTAGACCCTGTCGCCGACCCGGACCCGCCAGCTGCCGGGGTCAAAGAGGAGCCGCCGGCCGGTCTGGTTGGACACGCTCGCGCACAACCCCAGGGTGTCGGTCGTCGAGTCCCGCACGGCGAGCCGGCACGCGACCGTGAAGGAGCCGAAGCTTCGCGGAACCCCGGCGAAGGTCGCAAGGCCGAGCGCCGGGTTCGCCGCCGCGACGGCGCGCGCCCCGTCCGCGCTCATATTGAGCATGAGCCGCAGCGTCCGCAGAAGCCCGATCTCCGAGTCAGGGCCGGGCTCGCGCAGGCGCGTTCCGGGCGCGCGCGCCGAAAGGGCCACCGACGGCGCCGTCGCCGTCGCGCCCTCCCGCGCTCCCACGATGACCTTGCGCCAGGCGAGGCCGGGGGGCGCAGGGATGAACTCGATCGGGAGGCTCCGCGTGCCGCCGCCCGGCCTTGCGAGCACGACGTGGAGGACGCGGTGGGCCTGCGCCGCGAGCGGCGTGACAAAGATGCGCGGGCTGCCGCGCGCCGCCTCGACGACGAAGTCCCCCGCGTATTTTTCGGGGTCCGGCGTGAAGCCGCGTCCCGCCCAGTCGGAGACCGGCCACGGAAGGTCGATCTCGAGCGTGTTCTCCGGCTCGGTGGGAAGGGCGAGCGGCAGGCGTTCGTCCTCCTCGTCGGGAAGGGCGATCCTCACGATGCTGGCCGGAGCGGCGGCCTCGGGGCCGCCCGGCGCGGCCAGGGCAAGGAGGGGCCACGCCGAGGCGAGGGCGAGGGGGATGCGCACGGCAGGGCTCATGGCGTGCGGTCGTCCTGGGGCCATCGCACCACGGCGCGGTGGCGCACGACCACGAAGGGATAGCGCCCCTGCTGCAGCGCGTCCTGCTGCGGCGCCAGCTCGACGACGAGGTGGAACTCGCCGGCCGGGGGCTGGTACGCGAGCCCCTCCACCGCCCCCGACCGGACGAGGAACCCCCGGACCCTGTACCTCGGGCTGCTGCCCTCGTCGAGCACGTCGATGCCCTCCACCTCGGGATGGTCATAAAGGTTGCGCCTCTTGCGCTCGGCGAGCTCCGCCCGAACGTCCCCCTCAAGCGTCCTCCAGCTCTCGCCGACGAAGATCCTGCGCGCCACCTCGGGGTAGGAGAGGCCCGACGGGTTGCGCGTGAAGCAGGCGATAAACCAGCTGGTATTGATCACCACCAGCGG
>CAYNLL010000182.1:2870-6721 GCA_964398015.1 uncultured Opitutaceae bacterium
GCGGACGTCGGACTCCAGCGTCCGCCAGCTTTCGCCGATGAAGAGCCTGCGGGCAACCTCGGGATAGGAGAGGCCCGATGGATTGCGCGTGAAGCAGGCCTGGGCGGCCTGGAGCAGGATCTCGCGGAAGAGGGCGCTGCGGGCGTCGGCGGGCCGGACCGGGCCGTAGTGGTGGGTGCCGGCGCCGTCCACGGAGTAGGCCCACACCCCCTCCCGCAGGGAGGCGGTCCCGCGCATGAGCATCCAGAGCGATGCCAGGGGAGAGGCGGTCGCGACGATCATGCACGCCACCTTCACCTGCTGCTCGGCCACCCAGCGGGCGGCCGGAGTGAAGACCGACGCGGGAACAACCGGCCCGCGCGCGCCCCCATGGGCGTGCGCGGGCGGGATATCCGGCTCGTCGGCTTCTCCTGCACTCATCGGGCGCGCACAACAGCACGCGCCGCAATGTTAGACAAGTCAAACTTTTCGTTTTAACAGGCCCGCCCTGGCGGCGGGCCGGGCCGCCGCCGGCGCCTTTCCCTCGCCGGTCTCGACCCACCGCTCCGCCCTGCGCAGCGCGGCGTCCGCGCTGCCGCCGAGCTCAACGAGGCCCGAGCCCGTGCCGTCGGCGGCGACGGCGTTCAGGTAGTAACGGGTGGCCCCCGGGGCCTCGCCCGGGAGGGGGGGAGGGGGCAGCTTGCGGATCGTGCCCGCGTAGCCCAGGCGCAGTCGGCGGGCGCACCGGCGCGCGGTGTCGGCGAAAAAGCGGTCAAAGGAGGCCTGGCGTTGGGAGGAATTCATGGGGGCTTCGGGAAAACCTGAAGAAAAAGCGTTTGCTAAACGTGTCTAATCAGGCTATCTAAGTTTTCACTCGTTTTCAACCAGCTTATCTCCTTATTGGTCCCATTAAAACACCATGAGTGACAAGACCAAAATGACAGCCAGCGCGCAGAGGGGATTGTCCGCGACCGTGGCGGCTTCCCGCGGCCTCTCCGAGCCCGACGTGGTCGACTTCCTCCCGCTTCCCGTCTACCCCCTGCTCGGCGTGCAGGTGCACTGCGTGCGCTGGCAGAAGATCGTTCAGGGCATGAAGAAGAAGGGGGTCATCGTGCGCGTGCACAGGGAGAGCGACCGCGGGGGCCTCTTCAAGGCGGCCTCGCGCCTCGACGTGAAGCTCAGCAGCCGCAGGTGCTCCGGCGAGCCGGGCCAGGGCCCGAGCTGGCTAGTGCGAGTCCGCGAGGCGGGCGGGCGCAACGCGGCGGACATCGACGCGGCCGACGCCACGGCGTCCGACCGGGGGCGCTACCGGGCGCTTGGACTCCTCGTGCTCCAGCGCGGCTCGCTTTCGGTGAAGGGCAGGGACATGGCCGTCGCCCTCCACCGCTCGCTCCGGGAGTTCATCCGGGAGAACGGGCTTGCCGGCCGGCGCCAGCGCAACGCCGTCGTCGTGAACCCGGGCGCGGCCGAGGAATTCACGGTTTCGGTGGCGCCGAACATCAGGGCGGTTTTCGCGGATCGGGAGAAGAATAAGACGCCCGCCGCTTGACCCGCGGCCCCGCGCGGCCCTAGAAGCGGGGCATGGGGGAATCTGGCAGCGCGCCCAAGCCGCTTTCCGTGCTCCGCGGCCTGCGCGGACATCTGCGGGCCTGCATTCTCGGCCAGGAGGAGGCCCTGGACGGGCTTGCGGACGGCCTCCTCGCCGGCGAGATGGGCCACACGCCGGCGGGCCGCCCAAGGAGCCTCATGCTCCTCTTGGGCCCGACCGGCACCGGAAAGACGCAGGCGGTGCTCGCGGCGAGCGGCCACCTCTACGGGACCGAGGCGATCGCGAGGATAAACGGGGCCGAATTCTCGTCGCCGGAGAGGGTGCCGCTGCTGCTCGGCACGGAGCCCGGGCGGCCCGGGCTCCTCGGCGAGCAGATCGGCCGCCTGCGCTCCGCCGGGGGTAGGATCCTCCTCCTGGACGAGATCGAGAAGGCGCATCCCCGCGTGTCGGACTACCTGCTCGGCATCGAGGAGGCGGCGGTGACGCTCGCGAGCGGGGAGACCCTGGACCTGTCGGACCTGCATGTCATCGCCACCACGAACGTCGGCTCGTCCGGCATCGCTGACATGGAGGGCGTCGCGCGCGCGTCGGTCCGGCGCTACGTGGAGCAGGAGGCCGCGGCGCATTTCCGCCCCGAGGTTCTGGCCAGGTTCACCGCGATCCTCGTGTTCAACCCCCTTCCCCGGGACGTGCAGATCGCGATCTGCAGCCTTATGCTTGAGCGCGAGGCGGCGTTCCAGTCCCGGGTGCTCTCGGAGCGCTTCGGCCACCCGCACCACGTGCGCGCGGACGGGGAGGTCTGCCGGAGTCTGGTGAGCGAGGGCTGGCACCGCAGGCTGGGCGCGCGGCCCATGCGCAACGTGGTCGAGCGGCGCGTCCGCGGGGCGCTGGTGGCGTCCCAGCTCCGCGGCGCGCTCGGACCGGGCGTCGCGGAGACGGTGCTCGTCGCCGACGCGGCGGGGGGCGTCCGCGCGGCGCTCGGGCGCGCGGACGTCATCCTGTGAGGCGGGTGCGGCCCGAGCCGCCTAGCCGCCCTCAGCTGCGGTCGGGAAAGGGCGGCGGCGGCGGCAGCTCCTGGCCCTGGGTCTTCAGCTCGAGGAGGATCTCCTCGATGCCCCGGTCGAGCTGCTGGTCGATCCCCGCAAATTCCTTGGCCGGGTCATTGTCGACCACGATGTCGGGATCGACCCCGTGGCCCTCGATGGGCCAGGTCTTGCCGTCCTTGCTGTAGGGGGCGAACTCCGGCTTGTTGATGTACCCGCCGTCGACGATGGGAAGGGTGCCGCGGATGCCCACGACGCCGCCCCAGCTGCGCTTGCCGATCAGCTTGCCGAGCCCGTCCATCTTGAAGCGGTAGGGGAAGATGTCGCCGTCGGACGCCGAAAACTCATCCATCAGCACGACCTTCGGCCCGAGGATCATGTCCCTCGGATTCTGCCTCGGGCTGGAGTTGCGCGCCTTCTCGACCATCACGAGCTCGCGCGAGAGGCGCTCTATGATCATCGGGGAGACGTTGCCACCGCCGTTCCCGCGGTCGTCCATGATGAGCGCCTTCTTCGAGAGCTGCGGATAGAAGTGCTTGGCGAACTCCGCCAGGCCCTCGGGTCCCATGTCGGGGACGTGGATGTAGCCCACCTTGCCGCCGGTCTTCTGGGTGACGTAGTCGATGTTGTGCTGGACCCAGTTGCGGTAATAGAGCGGTGCCTCGTCATCTATGGGCACCACGGTCACCTTGCGCGCTCCGTCGCCCGAGGGCTTGGCGTTCACCTCGAGGACCACCTGCTTGCCGGCCTTGCCCACGAGCGCCGAGTAGATGTTCGCCAGGTCCCGCACGGCCTGCCCGTCGACGGAGAGGATGTAGTCTCCCTCGCTCACATTGACCCCTATCTCGGTCAGCGGCGAGCGCGTGGAGGCCTGCCAGTTGTCGCCTCGCAGGATCTTGTCGATCCTGTAGGCGCGGCTCTGCGGGTCGCGCGAGAGCTGGGCGCCAAGCAGGCCCATCGGGATCCGCGGCGCCTTCGGGGCGTCTCCGCCCCCCACATAGGTGTGCCCGCTGTGGATCTCCCCGATCAGCTCGCCAACCAGGTAGGTGAGGTCGTAGCGGGTCTGTGCGTAGGGGACCAGCTCGGCGTACTTCGCGCGCATCGCCTTCCAGTCCGCCCCGTTCATGGTCGGGGAGAAGAAGAAGTCGCGCATCTGGCGCCAGCACTCGTTGTAGATCTGCGTCCACTCGGCTCGCCGGTCCAGGTTCATCGTGAGCCCGTCGAGCGAGATCTTGTCCTTGATCTCTATCTTGGCGGTGGGCAGGTCGATGATCGCATAG
>CAYNLL010000183.1:0-6713 GCA_964398015.1 uncultured Opitutaceae bacterium
TCCGTTCATTGTACCGGGCATCGTCGGCGACCATCCCGCGACGATCAGAATCCGATCTGCTGGCACCGCCAATTGGCGCTCGATCACCAGCTTCTCGACGCTCCGGATCAAATCGTTCATCTCCAGACACGCGGGCATCTCGTAGGCAATCTTCATGCCGAGATCCCTGGCGCGTTCAAAGGTATGGAGCGAACTGTGCTCGTAGCCGTAGACTCCCGTGAGCCCGCGGCGCAGGCTCCGCGCCACGCTCCTGTCAAACCCGACCTCTGTCCTCTCCCAGATGAAGTCGGTCAGCCGGCCATCGCGGTCGATTGAGCCCGCGGCGAGGCGCAGCATCTCCCCCCAGGGATGCGAGACCACCTTGTCGAGGGGCACCTCGGTTACGGCCCTCCGACGGAATCGCGCCGCAAGGTCCCGGCCGACGAGGCGGCCGGCCGCGGTGGCAATGCGCTGGGCCGCGCCGCCCGGGTCGTCGCGTATTGTGGTGACAAAACACTCGAGCTGGCCTGCCTCGTGCAGGGCGCGGGCGGCCTGCTGGTCGGGGGGGGAGACGGTCGGGTGAAATATGACGACGCTCACTGGGGATACCGACTGCTCAAGGGAGCGCCACCGATCGGGATGTCCGTGTTTCGCACCTGTGGAAGCGTGTTGACGATGCCTTCCGTTTTGGCGAGCACTTTCACCTGCATGGCGCGAGAATCATAAACCGATAGCCGTCCCATGCCGCAACGCCGTTTGGCACCCCTTGGCCCGGTCAGCTTTGTCCTTTCACTCGCGGCGCTGGCGCTGCTTCCCATCGTTCCGGAGGCGTATCTCTGCCTGAGGGGCCATGGCGACCTGAAGGCCTTTGCGCCGATCTGCTATTACGAGGCCATCGTCTCGTTCCTCCTCGTCATACCGGCCCTCATTCCCTTCAGGCCATGGAGCCGCGCCTGGGTGCTGGTCGTCGGCAGCCTGATGGCGGTCGCCACCCTGGCCGTGGGCTTTCAGGCTGTGACGGTCGGGGCCCGCTGGGACCTCACGGCGCACGCCGCGCTCATGCAGACGAGTCCTGGAGAGGCGATGGGGTTCGTGAGGTCCTTCGCCACCCCGGCCAACGTGATCTGGATGGGTCTGCTCGCGGCCGGATTCGCGGCGAGCATCGCCGTGAACCTCCTCTCGCCCATGCCGAGGTGTCGGGTGCTGGCGGCCATCCTTGCCGTAGGAGCCCTCGCCAGCGCCTATGGCCTCTTCCACTTCTACCGCTACGGGCGGCATATTCTCAGGGTCGTTCCCGTCTCGTCAGGCGAATCGCTCACGATCGCCGGGGTCAGCGTAAACGTCTTTCACCCGGTGACCGTGCTGTGGGCGACGGACCACAATTACCGGGCGACCCATGCGTACTATCTGCGTGTGTTTAGGGATGTGAGCGCGCACGTTGAGCAGTTCAAGGGTGCGGTCCCGGTGAAGGGCGCCGCCGTGCCGCGCGTCGTCGTCGTGGTCATCGGCGAATCGGCCAGCAGGCGGCATTGGTCGCTCTATGGATATGCGCGCGACACCACGCCCGAGCTGAGGAAGCTGGGCGCCGAGGTCCTGCTCTTCTCGGATGTCATCTCCCCGAGCGTGGGGACGCAGACCGTGCTGCGCCGGATGTTCAGCGCGGAGGCCACCTCCGTGCCGATCTTCCCTTTCTTCTCGGCGGCGGGCTTCAGGACGCACTGGCTGTCGGCGCAGTACAACCAGGGGGAGAACGACGTCGAGGTTGCGGCGCTGGTCCAGTCCTGCGAGCACCGGCTGTTTCTTGACGGAGCGTATGACGAGAACCTCCTCCCGTTTCTCGCCGACGCCGTTTCATCGCCGGGGCGCCAGATGGTCTTTGTGGACCTGCTCGGCAGCCACGTCCGATATGAGGACCGGTACCCCTCGAGCTTTTCCAGATTCCGCGGGACTACCGACAAGGAGAGGCTGATCGCCACCTACGACAATTCCATCGCGTACACGGACCATGTCCTGGCGGAGATGATTGAGACGCTCAGGCAGAGGCACGAGGTGAGCTGCCTCGTCTACGTCAGCGACCACGCCGAGGACGTTTATGACTCGACGCCGGACGCCTACCTTTTCCGCAACGATGCCATCGCGACAAATGCGATGTACGAGGTGCCCTTCATTGTCTGGTTCTCGCCAGAGTACCGGCGGGCCAACCCCGAGTTCGTGCGCGGCGTGGAGGCCGCGACGGACAGGGCTTACCAGACCGTGGCCTTTTACCAGAGCGTGATTGACCTGGCGCGGCTGACCCATCCCCTGCTGGATCCCCGCCTCAGCGTGTTCTCGCCTGACTTCAGGGAGGTGGCCCGGCATGTCGGCGTTTCCGGGCGCACCTACAGGAGGGGGAATTGACGATGACGCCGCCCGATCGCCGCGCCATGGGCCCCGACGCCGGAACGCCCCGGTCAAATGCCCGCCGGCGAGGCCCCACTGGCCATCGCGCGCCTGTGCTGGTAGCCTAACACGATGAAGCCGAGCCCTGGAGCTTCCCCGTCGAGCGACTTTCAGCCCCGAAACGCCGCCCTGGACGGCCTTCGCGGCATCGCGATCGCGATGGTGCTGTGGCACCATCTCGTGGAGCAGAGCCTGCCTCCGGGGCGCGCCTCATGGCTCGGCTGGCTGCGGGCCGGCACCGGGCTCTCCTGGACGGGGGTGGACCTTTTCTTCTCCCTATCGGGGTTCCTGATCGGGGGCATCCTGATAGACCACAGGATCTTGCCCCATTTCACGCGGGTCTTTTACCTGCGCCGCGCGGCCCGCATCATGCCGCTTTACTTTGCGACCCTGGCGGCGGCCGCCCTCGCCATCGCGGTGAACCTGCCGGGTTCCTACCATGTATTCCCCTCCTGGGTCTACGCGCTCTTCCTGACAAACTTCGCGATCGGCCTCTCAAGCACCTGGGACTGGCTTCCGCTCTCGGTCCTATGGTCGCTCGCCGTGGAGGAGCAATTCTACCTGACGGCGCCCTGGGTCGCCAAGGCGACGCCCCGGGGCCGGATCCCGTGGCTTCTCGTCGGGCTCATCGTGACCGCAGAGGTGTTGCGTGTGGGGCTCCTTTTCGTGTATCCAAATGGGCAATTCATGATGCACGTGCTCACTCCCTTTAGGATGGACGCCCTCGCGTTGGGCGTCCTCGTCGCCTGGGCGGTGCGCAGCGAGGCCGCGGGCCCCTTTTTCTCCCGGCTGGCCGCCCTCTGGCCGGCCGGGCTGGCGCTCGGGCTCGTGCTCATGGGCGGTCTCACCCTCCTGCAACCGCGGGAGGGCTCCAGGATCATGGGACTCTTCGGGTACCTGCTTATCGCGGCCTTCTTCGCGCTCGTCGTCGCGATCGTGGCAAAGGTGCGGCCGCGGCCGGTGATTCGGTTCCTGGAGTGGGGCCCGCTTGTCCACCTGGGGCGTCGCTCCTACTTCGTCTACCTCTGGCACGGGCTCCTGGGGCGCGCCGTCATCCGCGGTCTAGGGGGACCTGGCTTCACCCTCAATACCCCGTCCGGTGCGGCAATCGTTGCGTTCGCCGTGGCCGTGACGTGGATTTCCGCCTCCGCATCCTGGAGGTGGTTCGAGCGCCCCATGGTGGAGTGGGGGCACAGGTTTGCCTATTGACCCGATGAGCGCACCCGAGGTGATTTCGATCTCAGCCGTCATCCCGGCCCACAATCCCGAGCCGAGCCGCCTGCGGCGCACGCTGCTCGGGCTGCGGGGTCAGACACTCGGCGCCCGCCAGTTCGAGGTCATACTGGTGAACAACGCCTCCGAACGGTTTCCCGGGGCGGACTTCTTCTCCGAGTGCGCCCCTGGGAACTTTTCCGTCATCGAGGAGCGCCGGCTGGGCCTGACCGCCGCCCGGCTGGCCGGCTTTGCCGCCTCGCGCGGCGGCCTGATCGTCCTGGTGGACGATGACAACGTGCTCGAGCCCAGTTTTCTCGAGGAGGCGGCAAGGATCGCCGCCGACCATCCCTTCCTGGGCTCTTGGAGCGGCAACGTGGTGCTGGCATACGAGCCGGGCGCCGTCCCGCCGCCGCAGGAGTGGCGGAGCTACCTTGCCGAGCGCTCGTGCAAGGCGGCGGTCTGGTCCAACGATCCGGGGCACAACGACTCGACGCCATGGGGCGCCGGGATGTGTGTCCGCCGCTCGCTGGCCGACGCGTACGGGTTGCACTGCGCGGAGGATTCCTCGCGCCTGCGCCTTGACCTGAGCGGCCAGCACCTTGTCTACGGGGGCGACACCGACATCGCCTTTTTCGGATGCAGCATCGGCCTCGGCAAGGGCGTCTTCCCGCAGCTCAGCCTCAGGCACATCATCCCCCCCGAGCGGTGCACCGACGCCTACCTCCTCCGTGCAATCGAGGGACACGCCTACTCCGAGTGGCTGCACCACTGGGTGGTCAACGGAACGCTGCCTGTCGATGCGCGCAGCTGGAGGTCCCGCTTCAAGGGGTTCGTCCGCCTCGCGCTCGCCGATGCGCGCACCCGGGCTGCAGAGAGGGCGCGCGCCGCGGGGCGACGGCGCGCGCAACGAGAGTTTGGAGCCCGTTGATGAGCCCCCCCCGCGTCTATTTCTACTGCTGCCCGGAGCCTGACAACCTGCAGGACGATATCATCATCCTGGCGGAGGGGCTGCGCGCGATGGGCATCCCGTACTATAGCAGCGCGGACTATTGGCGGCGGTCGCCGGCGGAGGGAGACTTCTTGTTTCGAAGCACCCCCGAGGTGCAGCCCGACGACTGCGATGTCGTCGTTCTCCCCTACACGTGGTTTAACTGGGTGGTCTTGGGTGCGCCGCGGCCCATCCGAAGGGAGGTCCCGCCGGGCCTATTCAAGGCGGGCCGCCGCTACCGGACGGTGTACATGGACACGAACGACGGCCTGCGCACCGTCTCTTGGGAGCCCGCGTTCCGCAAGTTCGACCTCATCCTCAGGACAAAATACTGCAGGCGCGCGTGGAGCCCCTCCAACCTCAGGCCGTGGGTGCTCGGCATTTCTGAACGGATGCTCCGAATGACGTCCGGGGCGCCGCCCTTCGCCTCGCGAAAGAGGGCGCTGCTCGTCAATTTTGGCGCCTCCCACGGTTATCCCCACGGGGCGCGCGTTCGCTCCCATGAGAGATTCGACCCGCAGGTCGCGCGCATCCTAGATCTTGACGCCACGCGCGATGACCTCTCGGTCGCGCCGACCGACCCCTACGACAAGCTGATGTGGGAGCAGACGAACCACCGGCACAGCCGCGCGTACTACGAGCGCGTGAAGGGCAGCCAAGCGGTGTCGTGCTTCTGCGGTGAGCTCATACCGCCCATGCCGTGGCGCGACCCCACCCAGCTGCTCGTCGGGGGAAACAAGGCGAGGCTCAAGCGCCGGTTCTTCGAGCTCCTCGCAAACGTGGATCCCCGGCCCGAGCGGATTGTGCAGTGGGACAGCTGGCGGTTCTGGGAGGCGCTGGCCGCGGGCTGCGCGGCCTTCAATCTTGATCTGGAGCGCTACGGCGCATCGCTGCCGGTGATGCCGGAGATGGGGCGCCATTATTTCGGCGTGGACCTCGACAGTCCCGAGAGCGTCATCGACCGGATCGCGGAGGACCCGAGCTCGCTCGAGCGCGTTGCCGCGGCGGGACGGGATTGGGCAATGGCCGAGTATTCGCCTCCTGCGATGGCCCGCCGCTTTCTGGCCGAGGCCGGCTGTGCCGTCGCCGGCCTGACGGAGGCCGCGGCTTCATGACACGTCCGATGAAGTGCGTGGACACCGAGGAACCCCTTAGGCCATGGGACCGCTGAATCGTATCTCGCGAAAGATCCGCGACGTGCGCCGTTACCCGCCGCTCGCCTGGGGCGCGGGCGACCGCAGAGACCTCTGGCTGCTGGGCCTGTACAGGAATCGCGTGCCGGGGTCGCGGTGGGCCGCCGGACTGGTGCTCGGAGGGCACCCCGTGATACAACCGCGCCTCAAGCCCGCGGGGGGCCAGAGGATCCGGGTTGATTTCGTCCAGCCCGGCCAGATTGACGTCTTCGACGAGCTCTTCATCGACGGCATTTACGACCTCGGCTCCGTCCCCTTCGCGCCCGCCCTCGTCGCCGACTGCGGCGCCTTCTGCGGCTACTTTTCGGCAATGGCGGCGGGCACCTTTCCCGGGGCGCGTGTCGCCTGCTTCGAGGCCAATCCCGCGAACCTGCCGATGCTCGAGGCCCAGCTGGCGCTGCTCGATCCGAAGGTCGAGCTCCAGGCTGCGGCCGTGCACGTCAGGGACGGGCTCGCCGACTTCTCGGGAGGCGGCATGGGGGGAACCCTGGTCGGCTCGGGCGAATCGGCGGACACCAGGAGGGTCCCCTGCATCGACTTCCCGCGCTGGCTAAGGGAGCGCGCCCCGGAGAGCCTTGTCTGGAAGCTCGATGTGGAGGGGGCGGAGGCCGACTTGCTTCCCGCGTCGCTGGCCTTTCTGCCCGGCCGGACGGCTTGCTTTCTGGAGACCCACTATCCCGACGCGAAGTGCCGCGAGCTCCTCGCGCCGTACGCGGACGCCGGCTTTGCCGTGCGCGAGGTCCGGCGCCGGCCGGCCGCGAGCGGGGGTTTTGACTATGTCGAGTGGAGGCTGACGCGGAACCCATGAGCGCGCCTCCACGGGTCCTCATCGTGTCGGACGAAGCGCCGCAATCCGGCACGGCGGGCGGCCTGCTGCTTTACCGCCTGTTCTCCGGGCA
>CAYNLL010000184.1:0-6677 GCA_964398015.1 uncultured Opitutaceae bacterium
CACTCAAGAAGAAGCCCGAGGCCCCGCTGATCGACTTCGCGGCCGCGAGCAAGCTCGTCCAGGCGAAGCTTCCCTGAGGCTTCGGGAAAGCCCGGGCTGGACTTGGGGGCCGCCCCGAGCAGAATGGAAAACCCGCCGGGTTCGCATCCGAACCCGCCGGCTAACACCCCATGAATCCCTGGATGAAAAGAATGTGCTGCATTTTCGCCTGCTGCCTCGCAGCTGTCGCCGCAAACGCCCAGAAATTCGAAGGCCTCGCCCTCACCCCGCCCATGGGCTGGAACACCTGGAACACGTTCGCGGGGAACTGCAACGAGGCTCTCGTCAAAGCGACGGCAGACGCGATGGTCGCCAACGGGATGCGCGACGCCGGATACGTCTACGTCGTCATCGACGACTGCTGGGCGAAGCGGGAGCGCGACGCGGACGGCCTGCTCGTCCCCGATCCTGCGAAGTTCCCGAGCGGGATGAAGGCGCTCGGCGACTATCTCCACGCGAACGGATTCAAGTTCGGCATGTACGGCTGCGCCGGCAAGACGACCTGCGGCGGCTACCCGGGGGGCCGGGGCCACGAGTTCTCGGACGCCCGCCAGTACGCCTCCTGGGGCGTTGACTATTTCAAGTACGACTGGTGCGACCACGGCACGGCGAACGGCCCCGAGACCTACCGCATCATGAGTGACGCGATCCGCGCCGCCGGCAGGCCAATCGTGTTCAGCCTTTGCGAATGGGGCCAGAACCAGCCCTGGCTCTGGGCCGAGCCGGTGGGCCATCTGTGGCGCACGACGGGCGACATCGGCTCGACCTACGCGAGCGGCGGGAAGAACAAGTGGGAGCACGGATGGAAGGAGCTGCTCGACATGAACGTGGGCCTCGAGAAATACGCCGGCCCGGGCCACTGGAACGATCCCGACATGCTCGAGGTTGGCAACGGGTCCATGACCCTAGCCGAGAACAGGGCTCACTTCAGCCTTTGGTGCATGCTGGCGGCACCCCTCATCGCGGGCAATGACGTGCGCCACATGAAGCCCGAGATCCAGTCGATCCTGACGAACAAGGACGTGATCTCGATCGACCAGGACAAGCTCGGGCACGAGGGCTTCAGGTACCGGGTCGACAAGGACAAGGAGATTTGGGCGAAGGAGCTCTCGAACAAGGAGTGGGCCGTGTGCGTCCTCAACACCGGGGCGAGCCCGGCGAAGATCACCGTCGACCTGCGCGAGCTCACTTTCCTGACGGAGCAGTACTACGACGTGACCGACGTCTGGGCCGGCAAGCCCGCCGGCAAGTCGGTCGAGCCCAAGACGGCGGTCGTGGACGCCCACGACGTGATGCTCTTCAGGCTGGCGCCCGGCACCTGAGGGGCCCCCAGGCCTCAAGCGAGGGGCCGCGCCTGTGCGGTGCCCTAGGATTGCCGTGCCCCTCAGAGAGGGGCCGCGGGCGGCGGGCGCAACTCGCCCGTGCGCGTCCGGTAGATCCGGATGACGGTCTCAAAGACCTGGTCGACGGAGATGCCCTTCATGCACACGTTGTCCCTGCAGGCCGTCTGGCGGTTGTTGAAGGCGTTGACGCAGGGGCTGCAGGCGATGCCCGCCCAGAGCGCGTGGTTCCTCGGGCCCGGAGCCGCGAAGAGGAGCGGCGTCTCCGGGCCGAAGAGGGCGACGACATCGACGCTGGTCAGCGAGGCGAAGTGGGCGGGACCGCTGTCGTTTGTGACGAGGACCTCTGCTAGGCCGAAGAGCACGAGGAGCTGCCGCAGCGTCGTGCGTCCGGCCAGGCACACGGTGCGGGGTGAGCCCGCCGCGCGGGCGATTTCCTCCACGGCGGGCGCCTCCTCCGGCGACCCCGTGAAGCAGACCCACGCGTCGGGAATCTCCCGGACAAGCCTAGCGGCCAGGAGGCCGTAGTTCCTGGGGTCCCATTTCCTGAGCGGAAGCAGGTCGCTCGCGTTGGCGTTCAGCACGACAAGCCGCGCTCCAGCGGGGATGCCCAGCCCCGCCAGCATGCGCCCCACCTCGGCGGCCTCGTCCGCGCCCGGCTCGAACACGGGGAGCGGCGGGCTCTCAGGCGGGACGACGCCAAAAGTCGGGAAGCCCCGCGGATCCGCGTCGAGAGCAAGCACGAGGCTCGTGAACGTCCTGCTCGTGTGCAGGTGCGGGTTGTAGAGCACCCGGTGCGTCATCAGGTCTCCCCGGTAGGGCCCCTCCCCAAAGTGGACGTGGAACCCCACCCTCTGCCTCGCCCCGGTCAGGTAGGCTATGGCCGCCGAGAACCGGGCGAAGAACTCCATGTCGATGCAGGCGTCGATCCTGCGCCTCCGGATCTCACGCAGGGCCCTTGCGGCGCTCGCCAGCATGGACCATGCGGACCGCGTCTCCACCGTCAGCACGTTCCCGGGGGGCACCAGCCCAATCAGGTCCACGACGAAGCGGTTTTCCTCGAACACCAGGAAATAGACGTTCTCCCGGCCCACCCGCACCGCGGCGCGGCTCACGGCCTCGTGCGCGAGCACCGTGGAGCCCTGTTCAGCCAGCTTGAGGAACAGGATGCTCGCGGGCGGCCCCCCCTCCTCCCTGGAGCCGAGAAGGCCCCGGATCCCGCGCATGCAGGTGAGCAGGAAGCACACCGGAACGCCTACCCGCCGGTCTATCCACTGGAGAGTGCGGGCGTCGCTGCTGAATCGTTTCAAGGGGGGGCGCGGGTTCGGGGTGCCTTGACTACCGCAGGCCCGGCCCCTGAGGCGAGTGAAATGCTCCTGTTTTGCGCGGGCGGGGAGCCGACCGGCAAAGTCGCGCGATTTCGGCGGTAACTCACGCCGTCGCGCGCGGTCTATGCCTTCACCATGAAAAACAGCCAACCAGAGGCCACAGGCGTATCCGACGCATTCCTCAGCGATCTCCGCGCCCTCGTCACCGAGGCCGAGAAGCTGCTCGACGACTCCGAAGGCGGGGACACCAACGGCAAGGGCCTCGCCCTGCGCGAGCGCTTTGAGGCCGCCCAGGAGCGCTTCACCGACCTTTATGCCGGCGCCAAGAAGCGGGCCATCGCGGGGGGAAAGCAGACGGACAGGGCCATTCGCGACAACCCCTACCAGGCGATGGCCATCGCCGCAGGCGTCGGCCTGCTCATCGGCGCCCTTCTCGGACGCCGAAGCCGGTAGCCCGAGGCCGCGATGATCCAGGTCCCAGAGGACGCGCCGGGATTCCTCGGATCGCTGCGCAAGCTTGGCGACAGCCTCCTGGCCACCGTCCAGGAGCGCATAGGCCTGTTCTCCATCGAGCTCCAGGAGGAAAAGCTCCGCCTGATCCAGGTGTTCTTCTGGATCAGCGCGATCGTCTTCGCGGGAATCCTGGCCGTCACCTTTGCGAGCCTGGCCCTTGTCTACATCTTCTGGGACACCGCCCGGATGGCCGTGCTCTGCGGCCTGGCGCTGCTCTACACCGCGGCCTTTGTGACGGCGATCATCGCCTTCCGCCGCTACCTCGCACGGCAGCCCCAACTCCTGGTTGCCACGCTCCAGGAACTCAGCGAGGATCGAGCGTGTATCCGCACGAGGAACTGACGGCGCTGGCCGCCCAAAAGGCGGCCCTTCGCCAGGCCATCCTCGCCCGCCGCTCGGAATGCGCGGCGGCGGCAGCGCGCGTCTTCAGTCCGGTGGCGTGGCTCGACCGCACGATCGCTCGCCTTCGGCGTCTTGCGCCGCTGGCCAGCCTCGCCGTCATTCCCGTCGGGCTTCTCCTCGGACGCCTCGTCGCCCCGCGCGGCCGCGGGATCCGCTCCGCCGTGCGCTGGGCCCCCCTTGTCGCGGGGGCCGTCCGCAGCGTCGTCGCCTTTAGAGACCTGCAGCGTCGCGGCTGAACGGCGACGGGAAGTCGCATCCCGAATGAAGACGGCGCTTCTTCTCTGCTATTTCGCCACCTGGGCGTTCATCCCACACCTCCTGCTGCTCAAGAAGCGTCCCGCGGCCACGCTGGCTTGGCTCTGGGCGATCATCTTCATCCCGTTCGTCGGTTCGCTGGTCTATTTCGCCCTCGGAACCGACCGCCTGAAGCGCCGCCGCCTCCGGCGCCGGTCCCTCCATTCCGCCCGCTCGGCGCGCCGGCCCGCTCCCGCCGATGCTCCCGACGAGCGCACCTCCATGCTCCTGCAAGCCCTGCCGAGGAGGGACCGGCAGTTCCTGAGCCTCCTCTCGCGGGTCAACGAGCTTCCCGTCACCTCCGCATGCGACCTTCGCATCCTGCTCAACTCCCATGAATTCTACTCGGCGCTCGAGGACAGGATCCGGCGCGCCGAGCATCACATCCACCTCGAGTTCTACATCTGGAACGGCGACGAGACGGGATCGAGGTTCCTGCGGCTCCTCACCGCAGCCGCCCGGCGCGGGGTCGTCGTGCGGCTGCTCCTTGACGGCGTCGGTTCGCACGGCTTCACGGAGAGCCTGCTGGGGGACTACAGGGCGGCAGGCGGACAGTTCTCATGGTTCCAGAGCCTCGATCCCAAACGCAGCCGCTTCTTCCTCAACTTAAGGAACCACAGGAAGCTTCAGGTGGTGGACGGAGCCGTCGCCTTCGTGGGCGGCATGAACATCGGACGGGAATACGAGGGGCTCGACCCCGAGCTTGGCAAATGGCGGGACGTCCAGGTGGAGGCCACCGGCCAGGTGGTCAACGAGCTGCAGGACGTCTTTGCCGACGACTGGTTCTTCGCCACCGGCGAGAAGATCTCCGCGCAAGCCTACTTCCCTGCGCCTCCACCGGACGCCCGGCACCTCGTGCACGTCATCCTCGGCGGCCCGGACCGCCGCAGCGAGCCCATCAGCAAGTCGATCGTGAGCCTGCTCAACGAGGCCAGCGACCGCGTCTGGATCGCCACAGGCTACTTCGTGCCCGACGACGTCATCCTTGCGGCGCTCGAGCTCGCGGCAAGCCGCGGCGTCGACGTGCGCCTCCTCATATCGGAGAGAAACGACCACCCCTGGCTCGTGGTCGTGGGGCGCTCCTACTATGGCCAGCTTCTGGCCGCGGGTGTCCGCATCTTCGAGTATTCGGTGGGCGTCAACCACGCCAAGATCCTGCTGGCGGACGACCATTGGGGCATGATCGGATCGGCGAACCTCGACTACAGGTCCATGCGGCTAAACTTCGAGCTCAACCTGCTCTTCCACTCCGCCGAGCGAAACGCAGAGCTCTCGCGCATCCTGGTGCACGATTTTGGCCTCAGCCAGGAGATCGACCCGGCCGCCTTCGCGCGGCGGCCGTTCAGGAGGAAATTCGCAGAGGCCGCGCTCAGGCCGCTCTCGCCCATGCTCTGAGGCGCTGCGCGCCTCCCGCCGGGCGGGCGCGAACGGTCCCCTCCCTCCGGCCCCCGGCCCGCGGTGGCACAACGAATGCTCTCCCGGGGCGATGCACCTTGGATCACCCCGCCTCCCCGTCGCCTTGCTCCTCGCCAGCGGCCTTCTTGCGGCAGCGCGCCCCTGCGGTGCGCAGGACAGGATCCCGATAAAGGTGATCGTGCTCTCGGGTTTCGAGGTCGGCGACGACACCGGCGACGCGCCGGGGGAATTCCAGTTCTGGGCCGAGAGGGAGAAGCTGCTCGACAAGGTCGCGGTCCCTGGGGCGGCCCATCCCCTCTGCCGGAACGCCGAGGGCCTCTACGGCGACGTCGGCGGAAACACCCGCGACCCCGACCTCAATCCCGTCAGGACGAGCGAGCTCGTCATGGCGATCTGCCTGGATCCGCGCTTCGACCTGCGGCACACCTACTGGCTGGTGAACGGGATAGCGGGCATCGACCCCGCAAGCGGGTCGATCGGGAGCGCGGTGTGGTCCGAGGACGTGGTCGACGGCGATGCGCTGCGGGAGGTCGACGAGGCCGAGATGCCGGCCGGCTGGCCCTACGGTCTCTTTGCGATCGGGGCCGCCGCCCCGGGGCAGCTCCCGATGGACAACGAGCGCATCGGGGGCTGGAACGGGGCCAAGCTTGCCTATAGCATGGTCTACCACCTCAACCCGAAGCTGGCCCTCTGGGCCTACCACGTGTCCCGGGGCGTCCCGCTGCCCGACTCGGCGCCGCTCAGGGAGTGGAGGCAGAGGTACGCGGGCTATCCCATGGCCCAGCTCCCGCCCGGCGTCATGATGGGCGACTCGCTGGGTTCCGCGCGCTACTGGCACGGCAAGCTGCGCACCCAGTGGGCCCGCGACTGGGTAAAGGAGTGGACGAACGGCAAGGGGACGTTCGCGACCACCTCCATGGAGCAGCAGGACTACATCGGCACGCTGACGCGCATGGCTGCGATGGGATTCGTCGACATCAATCGCGTGATGCTCCTGCGCACCGCCAGCAACTACTGCATGCCACCGCCGGGCCAGGGCGCCGTGAGCACAATTGGCGACGAATCCGTGGGGACGAACGCGGCGCTCGAGGCCGCCTACCGGGCGGGCTCGGCCGTCGCGCACGAGCTCCTGCGCCACTGGGACAGGTACGAGAACACGGTTCCCGGGGACTGAGGCGCCCCCACATTGTTGTTGCCGAAACGCGGATGTTGGGCGATCCGTTCAGGCGTCTAGCGCGAACACGATCGCGACCGGACGCCAAAAGTACACCTCCCATGCCCTTCGGACAACGAGGCTTCATCGCCATGCGAAAAGCACCCCCGTCCCCCCTCGCCCGCCCGCAGG
>CAYNLL010000185.1:0-6620 GCA_964398015.1 uncultured Opitutaceae bacterium
CGGCCTGATCGAGTACAACAAGGGCTACGGCTGGGCCCTGGTCCCGTTCTACCTGCACTTCGGCTACGACGTGAGGCTCATCTACTACATCCTGCCCGTCATCTTCAGCCTCATCTGCGCGGCGTTCTTCACCCTCTACAGGACGGCCTACCCCAGGTCCTCGCTCCTCTCCTTCGCCCTCATCGCCGTCTTCTCGCTGCTGTGCCTGTGCCTGCGCCGGTACAAGTGGCACTCCGTCGTCTACGTGACGGCGATCTCGGTCTACCTCTACTTCCTGCCGCTGTACTGCGGCGGCATCCCGGCCGCCCGCGCCCGGTGGATCAAGGCGTTCGCGGTCTTCCTGTTCTTCGCCAGCTGCTACTTCTACTTCGGGGGGCTGATGTACGGCCTTCCTTTCCTCCTTCTGATCGTCTTCTTCAGCAGCGAGGCCCAGCGCCGCTGGGAGCTCTGGGTCGGCTGCCTGGGGATGATCGCGTTCATGGTGCTCTTCGTCTTCATGTACAATGTCAGCGACCTGTGGGGCCTGCGGGTGCGCGAGGAGCTGCAGTTCGTCATGAAGGCGTTCACGCGCGACGGGTTCGACAGGAGATGGTGGGGCACGCGCGACTTCTTCTTCACGCTCTACCTGACAACCCCCTACCTCATCTTCCTCGTCGTGGGCCTGGCCGTCTCGGTGCGCAGGATCCGGCGCGGCGACGCCTTCGCGATCGTGAACACGACGCTCCTCGGCTGCCTGTGGGCCTTCCAGATCACGATCGAGGGCCTCGGCAACCCGGACCAGCTGCACTGGTCGATGATCCCGCTGATCGGCGCGCTCCTCATGGGCGCGGACGCGATCTTCGTGGCGCTGCGGGAGAACCTGAGGCTCGGGACCGCCCTCGGGGCCGTGCTCGCGCTCGCCGTCGGCCTGCACGAGATGCACTACTACCTGCGCTCGAACCGGGACGCCACCTTCCAGGTCTTCATCCAGGAGCACAACACGAGGACGCAGGCGGCGCTGCTCCTGAGGATGATCCGCGACGACGACTCGAACTCGGTGGTCTACTACATGCCCGACCCGTCCATCCCCGAGGTGGACGGCGGCTTCGACTACAGCGTCAGCCTGCTGCGCGCGGACTACGCCAAGGCGTTCACGAAGTTCACGTACTTCACCAGCGAGGACGACCTGCGCAGGAAGCTCGCGGCCCAGCGCAGGGACAAGTGGGCCGTCATCTACCTGAGCGTGTGCGACCGGCCCCTCGCCGAGGGCTCCAAGGAGCGCTCGGAGATCCCGCTCCTCGGCCAGCCGCCCGTGATCATCCACCCCTACGAGGACATCTACGAGATCCCCTTCCAGGTGCGGCGGTTCAAGATGAGGCCCGGCCCGGCGGCGCTGCAGGCCTCCCCCGCCGTCAGTAGCCCTTGAACTTCGCGTAGGCGAAGGTCACCTGCAGCTTGCCGTCGACCGCGATGAAGGCCTTGTAGCCCCCGGCCTCCTGGAGGTCGGCCACCTCCCCCGCCTTCACCTCGCCGGACGCGGTCGTGAAGCTGAGCTCGATCTTCGCCATGCCGTGGGCGCCGATCCTGCGGGTGGCGCTCTGGTGGGGAGCGATGTCCCCGAATTCATTCGTGTAGCCGTCGCCGGCCAGCACCACGTGCCTGAGCGTCTCGGAGGAATGGTTGGCGACCGTCGCGACGGGCCACGTCATCACGCCCCACAGGAAGTACGCGACGTAGAGGCCGAAGACGGAGGCCGTGGCGATCAGCAGCTTGTTCGAGGTGCGCATCGGGCGTGGCGCAGGATGTAAGGGCCCGCGCCCGCGCGGGGCAAGCCGGGGCTTCGCCCCGGCCCCCTCAGCCGAGCTCGGCCACGATCCGCGCGCCGTCCTTAAGGAGCGCGAGCGGGACGGCGCCCCCCTCGACTGCCCTGCCGTCGACCGTGAGCGACCGCACGCCCCGGCACACGCCGGCCGGGTTCCGCACCTCGATGTGGAGCTTCCTGCCGCGGAAGACGCGCACCGCCGTGAACCCCGGCCACGCGCTCGGGATGCAGGGGTCGACGCGGAGCCCGCCGGTCTCGGGCCGGATCCCCAGGATGTGCTGGGTCGCCGTGTAGTGCGCCCACGAGGCGGTGCCGGAGAGCCACGGGATGCGCGAGCGGCCCGACTTCTTGGACGACGGCGCGTGCGTGCTCTGGCAGTGGACGTAGGGCTCGATCTCGCGCAGCTCGGCGCGGTCGTTCTGGGCCGAGGGCATGAAGGCCCGGAAGTAGGCGTACGCCTGGTCGCCGCTGCCGCCGGCGATCTCCGCCAGGACCGCCCAGCTCTGGGTGTGGCTGAAGATCCCCCCGTTCTCCTTGTTGCCGGGGTTGAAGAGCACCGCCCGCATGATCGCGATCGGCGTCTTCGCGAACGGAGGGTTGCAGAGCGCCACCCCGAACTCCGAGGCCAGGCGCTCCTTCACTGACGCGAGCGCGAGCCCGGCCTGGCGCGGCGTGGCCGCGCCGGACATGACGGCCCAGCACTGCGTGTTGAGGTAGATGCTCCCCTCCTTCGCCTTGCGGGTGCCGAAGACGACGCCGTCCTCGCTGATCGCCCAGATGAACCACTTGCCGTCCCAGCAGACCTTCGCGATCCGACGGTCGAGCTTCGCCAGCTCGGCGAGCGCCCAGCGCACCTCCCTCGGCCGGCCGAGGGCGCCGGCGATTTCCGCGTAGGTCTTCAGGCCCAGGCGCACCTGGAACGCCACGAAGACCGACTCGCCCTTGTAGCCCAGCTTCAGGCAGTCGTTCCAGTCGGCCAGGAGCCCGCAGGGGAGGCCGTTTCGCCCCACCCGCTCCAGATTGAACTCGAGGGCGCGGCGCAGGTGCCCGAGCACCGTCGCCTTCCCCTTGTCCGCGTACGGCACGACCGCGTCGTAGAACGCCGTGTCGCCGGTCTCGGCGACGTAGACCGGGATCGTGTTGAAGAACCACTGGCAGTCGTCGCTGCGGTAGAGGTGCGGCGGCGTCGGCTTCATCTTGCCCGGCGCGTGCGACCACGCCCGGATCTCGGGCTGGGCCCCCCCCGTCGCGTCCTGCCCGGAGAGCATGAGGATGAGGCGGCTGCGCACCTCCTTCGGCAGCATCCCCGCGACCCCGAGCATGTCCTGGACCGTGTCGCGGAACCCGAAGCCGTCGCGCTGGTCGCCCGTGTAGACGAGCGAGCACGAGCGCGACCACTCGAAGGTCATGAGCGCGTTGTATGCCCCCCAGACGTTGGTCATGTGGTCGAAGTCCGCGTCAGGGGTCTTCACCTGGAGCCCGTCGAGGAGCCCGTGCCAGTGCCGCTTGAGCTTCCCGAGCTCGCGCTCGAAGGCGCCGGGGGCCGCGAAGCGCCGGCGCAGGCCCCGGGCGCGGGCGTGGGCGCCGATCCCGAGCATGACGAGGACCTCGGTTGTCGCCCCGGGGGCCAGCTCGAGGTTGCTCTGGATCGCCCCGCACCCGTTGTCCGAGAACTGCTCGTGGTTGCCGCAGGCGCCCCGCTCCACGGCCTCCGGCCTGTCGTAGCTTCGGTACACGCCGAGGAACTTCTCGCGCTCGCAGTCGAAGCCGGCGATCTCGCCGCCGACCTGGGTCATCCACCACCAGCGCGCCTGGTCCTTGTTCGCGAAGTTGTCCGGGTCGTGCGGCAGGCGGCGGCAGGAGGAGGCGAGGATGAAGCCGTCCTTCCACGAGGCGTCGGAGATGTACTGCGTGTACTGGAGGTTCAGCGTGTCCTGCAGGAGGTTCCACTCGGTCGTGAACTCGCAGAACGAGAACACGGAGAGGCGCCGGGGCGCGTCGCCCGTGTTCGTGACCTTCAGGCGCCAGTACTCGAACTGCTGGTCCAGCGGCACGAAGTACGTGGCCTCGGTGCGGACGCCTCGCCACAGGCTCTCGATCACGGCGTAGCCGAGGCCGAACCGGGTCGTCGTCTTGTACTCGTCGAGCGGCTTGCCGACCGGCTGCCACGCCGCCGACCAGAAGTCGCCGCTGTCGCGGTCGCGAAGGTAGAACTGGCGCCCCGGCATGTCCATGGGGACCGCGTTGTAGCGGTGCCTCAGGAAGCGGCCCTCCGCGGGCGACTGCGTGAAGCTGTAGCCGCCGGCGTTGTTCGTGATGATCGCCCCGTACCTTCGCGAGCCGAGGTAGTTGGACCACGCCCGGGGGGTGTCCGGTCGCGTGATCACGTATTCGCGGGCGCCGTCGTCAAAATGGCCGAAGTTCATGGTGGGATGCTTGGGGGAGGGGTTCCTGGGCCGCCCCGAGGACGAGGGACGACCGGCTGTCCTGCATAGGGACGGGCCCGCCGGTTGTCCATCCGCGGCTCCAAGAAATTAGGCCCCGGACTGCCCGGGGTGCGCCTCCCTAATCCCCTTTCCGGCCGGCGGAGCTGAGCACCGCGAAAAGGACGATCGCCGAGGCCGTGAGCAGGGCCACGCACACCGGCCTGTAGGGCGCCAGCGCCCCCACGCGGGTGATGGCCTCCGCCCCGCCGTAGCAGTACAGGGCCACCGCCACCAGGGCGATGCGCTCCCCCCAGCCCAGGCGCCGCCCGAACAGCAGCCCGTGCAGGAACAGCAGGATGACGTAGACGACGACCGAGAAGAGGAACGGCAGCCCGAGGACGCCCGCGGCCCTCGACATCAGCGGCAGGCGCCACCGCCAGGGGGCCGCCACATACAGCACCACCGGGCACACGACCGCATACACCGCCCAGAACGCCCGGCCCAGCGTCACCTTCTGGTTGAAGGAGGAGTCGTCCATGGGGCAAGTCACGCGGTCTGACGCACGGGGTTCATCGCCGACCTGGACCCTCAGGGCGCCTCCGCGGCCTTCCTGTCGTAGAATTCCTTCAACACGAAGAACGCCTCCTTCTTCTTGCCGTTGGAGCCGATGAGGCCCTTGCGGTTCCAGCCGTCCTGGATGACCGGAAGCGGGCGCCGCGGCGACCGGAAGTCGCACAGGATCCACGGGGTCGCGCCCCGCCACTGGGGGATCTTCGCCAGCATCTCGAGCGTCTTTCGGTAGAGGTCCGCCTGGTACTCCTCGGTGAAGCGCGCGAGCGGGCCGCCGTGCATGCCCTGAAGCGCGTCGGCGCCGAACTCGCTGATGACGACCGGCTTGTTGTAGCCGAGCGTCCAGGTGACCTTGGACAGCTTGTCGGGAAGCCCGTCGTACCAGCCGACGTACTGGTTGAAGCTGAGCAGGTCCGTGAATTCCCCGAAGGGATCGTCGACGATCTTGTGGTTGGGGTTGCCCGGCTCCGCGCGCACCTCCATCGCCGCGGAGACCAGCCGGGTGTCGTCCAGGGCGCGGGCCGTGCCCACCAGCGCCTTGAGGAAGCGGGTGCGCGCCTCGCTGATCGGGGTCTCGTTGGCCACCGACCAGACGATCACGCTCGCGCGGCTGCGGTCGCGGACGATCAGGTCCGTGAGCTGCGCCTGGGCGTTGCGCAGGGTGTCCGGGTTCTCCCACTGGATCGTCCAGTAGACCGGGACCTCCTCCCAGAGCATGAGGCCGAGCTCGTCCGCCACGCGCGCCATGTGCTCGTTGTGCGGGTAATGGGCGAGCCTGACGAAGTTGCAGTCGAGCTCCTTCGCCCAGCCGAGGAGCAGGCGCGCGTCCTCCTCGGAGTGCGCCCGCGCGCCCTTGAGCGGGTTCTCCTCGTGGAGGGAGATGCCGCGCAGGAAGACCGGGCTGCCGTTGAGCAGGATGTCGGTCCCCCGCACCTCGATCGTGCGGAAGCCTATCCTGTCGGAGACCGTGTCCGGCCCCGCGGAGAGCGTCACCGTGTACAGGCGGGGGCGGCCGGGCGACCAGAGCTCGAGGTGCGGCGCGGCGACCTCGAAATGCGCCTCGCCCGAGGCGTCGGTGTCCGCCTCCGCGGAGAGCCCGGCCTCCGGGATCGCGAGGACGACGTGCTTGCGCGGCAGCGGGCCGTCGAGCAGGACCGACGCCTCGATGAGGCCGCGGTCGCCCTTCCTGAGCTGCACGCGGTAGTCGCGGATGAAGGTGGACGGCGTCTCGACCAGGCGCACGTCGCGCGTCAGGCCGCCGTAGTTCCACCAGTCGGTGTTCACCGTCGGCACGGCCTCCAGGTGGCGCCTGTTGTCCACGCGGACGACCAGCGAGTTGCCCGTCTCCTTCACCCTGTCCGTGACCTCGAACTCGAACGGCGTGAACCCGCCGATGTGCTGGCCGAGCTTCCTCCCGTTCAGGTAGACGTCCGTCTGGTAGTTGGCCGCCCCGAAGTAGAGGAAGAGCCGGTTGCCCGGGGCCGCGGGCCTGAAGTCGAAGCGCCTGCGGTACCAGACCGTGCCCTCGTAATAGAAGAGGCGCTCGTCCTGGGAATTCCAGTCGCCCGGGACGTCCAGGGTCGGGCTCGCGTCGAAGTCGTACTCCACCAGGTCGCTCTTGTCCGCGGGCTTCCTGTCGAGGAAGTAGCCCCCCGTCGGGTTCGGGGCCGCGTCGTAGGGCTGGTGCCGGTAGTCGTAATAGCCGTTCTCGTAGGGATCGACGATCACGTGCCACTTCCCGTCGAGGTCCAGTCCCGGCCGGGAGTAGGCGTTCAGCATGCCGGGGGTCGCGCGCATCGGAACGGCCAGCGTGCAGCACAAGG
>CAYNLL010000186.1:0-6571 GCA_964398015.1 uncultured Opitutaceae bacterium
CGCAGGCCGCGGCCCTCGCCGCGCTCGGCGACCGCGACTTCACGCGCATGTGCGCGGCGGAGAACCGCCGCGGGATCGGGCGCCTGGAGCAGGGCTTCGCCGCGCTCGGGCTCGAGTTCGTCCCGAGCCAGGCGAACTTCGTCCTCGTGCGCGTGGGCGACGGCGCCCGGGTCTTCGAGGCGCTGCAGCGCCGCGGCGTGATCATCCGTCCGGTGAGGCTCTACAACCTCCCCGAATGGGTCCGCGTGACGGTCGGGACGGCGGCCCAGAACGAGCGGCTCCTCGGCGAGCTCGCCAAGGTGGTCGGCTGACTCTAGCGCGCGGATGCCCGAAGGAGGCGGTCTCCGAGAGCCTCGGCGAGGCCCGGCCCCCTCGGGCGCTCGACGTGGATCCGCCTGAAGCCTGCCTTGTCCAGGCGGCGCAGGATGGCGAAGAGGCGGCGCGCCGCGCGCGCCAGGTCGCCGCGCGCGTCCAGCCAGAACACGTTCCTCGCGGGCGGCCGCTTCGCCTGGGGCCTGGAGACGAAGAGCCACGCCTCGCCCGGGCCGCCCCTCGCGGCGATCCGCGGGGTCAGCCTCGCGTGGAGCACGACGGGGGTCCGCGGGCTGTAGTGGCGCGCCATCTGGCCGGGCGCCACCTGCGCGCGGCCCCGGGCCGCGGCGCGCGCCGGTCCGGCGACGCTCCGCCCGAGGACGCGGGCGATCTCGGCGCGGCTGACGGCCCCTGGCCGCAGGAGCCTGGGGCGGCGCGGGTCGCGCAGGTCGACGATCGTCGACTCGAGGCCGATCCTCGAGGGGCCCCCGTCGAGGATGGGGCCGGCCCTGGAGCCCAGGCTCTCGCGCACGTGCGCCGCGGTGGTCGGGCTCACGTAGCCGAAGGGGTTCGCGCTGGGCGCGGCGAGCGGCACGCCCGCGAGCCGGATCAGGCGGCGGAAGAGGGGGTGCGAGGGCATGCGGACGGCGACGCTCGGAAGGCCGGCCGTGACCTCGTCCGGGATCGCCGGCGTCTTGGGGAGCACGATCGTGAGCGCCCCGGGCCAGAAGGCCCGGGCCAGCTTCAGGGCCGCGGGGTTGGGAACCGCCACGCGGGCGAGGTCGCGCAGCGAGGCGATGTGGACGATCAGCGGGTCGGTCGCCGGGCGGCCCTTCGCGGAGAAGATGCGCCGGCACGCCGCGCCGCTGGTCGCGTCTGCGGCGAGCCCGTATACGGTCTCGGTGGGCACCGCGACCAGGCCTCCGCCGCGCAGGCGCCGGGCGAGCAGGGAGAGGTTGCGCGGGGTGCCCCGGTAGGTCCGGGAGGAGGTGGCCATGGTCTGCGGTTCTCGCTGCGCTGCGGGAGGTCCGGGCAAAAAAAGACCGGAGCCTTGGAGGCTCCGGCTGCTACGGGTTCACCGCGCCTGGGCTCACTTGGTGAGCAGCATGTTGCGCGAGTGCTTGATCGTGCGCGTGACGGCGCGCTGGTGCTTCGCGCAGAGGCCGGTGTACTTGCGGGGGAGGATCTTGCCCGTGTCGGTGACGAAGCGCACCCATGCCTGGGGTTCCGTGAAGGGAATCTCGGCCGGCGTGGGTGTCTGTTGCTTCTGTTCGGTGGTGCTCATGGCGTTGAAGGAGGGGCGATCGTGCGGGTGCTGGGCGGGTTGTCAACCCGCAAAGCCGCGGGCCTCCCCGCGGCCGGGCGTTTGCAATTGCGGGGTTATGGGGAAACCTAAGGGCATGAAGATCGGCATCATCGGTTCGGGCGACGTGGCGAAGACGCTGTGTGCCGGGTTCCTGAAGCATGGCCACGAGGCCGCGATAGGGACGCGCGAGGTGGGAAAGCTGGAGGCCTGGGGCAGGCAGAACCCCGGGGCGGTCGTCGGGAGCTTCTCCGCTGCGGCGAAATTCGCGGAGGTGGTCGTGCTCGCGGTCAAGGGGACGGTGGCCGCGGAGGCGCTGCGCCTTGCGGGCGCCGCGAACCTCGCCGGCAAGACCGTCATCGACGCGACCAATCCCATCGCGGACGCGCCCCCGCTCAACGGGATCCTGAGCCTCTTCACGAAGAACGGCGAATCGCTCATGGAGGGGCTGCAGCGCGAATTCGGGGCCGCGCACTTGGTGAAGGCCTTCAACTCGGTCGGGGCGGCCTGCATGGTCGACCCGGCGTTCAAGGGCGGCAAGCCGAGCATGTTCATCGCCGGCAATGATGCCGCGGCCAAGAGGACCGTGGCGGCGATCCTGGCCGACTTCGGCTGGGAGACGGAGGACATGGGCGGGGCCGAGGCGGCCAGGGCCATCGAGCCCCTCTGCGTCCTCTGGTGCATCCCCGGGTTCCGGCAGAACGACTGGGTTCACGCCTTCAAGGTCCTGCGCTGAGCCTCGCGGTTTTCCGCGCGGGGCGGCCGGTCCCGGCGTCACCGCGTCGGCGGCAGGGCGGGTGGCTCCCCCGACGCCCTCCGGCGCACGAGGAGCACGACGCCGACGACTATCGACGCGGCGGCGGCGATCTCGAATGCCGTGCCGTAGCGGGGTTCCCGGTAGACCACCTGGGGCTCCGCCAGATCAGGCGGGGGCGCGACCGCGGCCGCCGCGGGGGCGGCGCCCCCGGCGATCCGCGACCTCCAGGAGTCGAATTCCTTCGCGGTTCCCCAGACCTCCGGCTCGTACCGGTCGCCGATCTGCCTGAAGAGCTCCGCGGCGGTCTGGCGGTCACCCGCGATCGACGCGAAGTAGCAGTAGGAGTTCAGCTCCCAGGCGTTGCTGGGGTACCGCGCGCGGGAGGCGATGAAGCCCAGCCTCATCCGCGGGTACGAGAGCAGGCGGTCCTTGAAGAGGTCCGCCCCCTCGGTGTAGGCCACGGAGCGGACGATGAACATGTAGAGGATGTCGCCGTCGCCGCCGCCGCGCATGTCCGCCGCCTCCTTCGCGTAGGATTCCCAGTCGCCGGGCGCGCCATGCCAGCGCGGCAGGAGGTACTCGGCCTTGGCCGTGTAGAGCGGCGTGTAGTCGGGGTCGATCGCGATGCCGCGGGCGAAGGCCTCCTCCATCGTGGCCCGGGGCTGGCCGAGGCCCTTGGCGACGATCATCTGGCAGAGGCTGGCCTCCGCATCCTGGGCGCGCAGCGGTCTGGCCCCCGCCAGGACGGCGTCTGCCCTCGTCAGGCGCTCCTCGAAGAGGCGCCAGGCGTCCGGCGCGACGCTGTCCGCCCAGCCGGCGCCGCGCGCCTGCCAGGCGTAGTCCTTGTAGAGCGTGGCGAGCGCCACCCGGGGCGTGGGCGACTCGGGGTAGGCGGCCTGCCACGCGGAGAACATCCGGATGTACTTCGCCCAGACCGCGTCGTCGGGCGTGGCGAACTCAAGGTTGCCGTAGAAGACCCGCAGGAGCGGCCAGCCGTTATAGAAGCCGAGGCGGGTCCCGCGCAGCGCGGTCGCAATCGCCTCCAGCTTCGCGAAATCCCCGGCGTCGAGCATCGCGAACACCGCGTCGCGGGGCGGGACGGTCGGCGCCGGGTCGGCGCCCATGCCGGACGCGAACGCCAGGAGGGCCGCCATTGCGATCCATCCGCGTGTGAACGCTCGGCCCATTGCGGGGACTAAACGGCCCCGGGCGGCCCCCTGCAAGTGCGGACCTCTATTCTGACGACGCCAGCGTCAGCTCGGCGTATTCGATCCCGGATTTTCCGTCCGGGCGCCTGCACAGCGCCTCGAGCTCCTTCCACACCGCCTTGATCTCGGCGGGGGCGTGGTCGGGGATGTCGGCGCTTCTCCAGGTGAACACCTCGACGTACACGAGGTCGCCCGCGTCCTCCACCCGCTTGGCCAGCAGGTGGGGGCGCGGCAGCACGGCGTCGAGCCGGCGGTAGAGCGCCCACGCCCGGTTGGCTGCCGCCAGGAAGGGCTGCTCCTGGCCTGATCTGACATGGTAGGTCGAGAGGACCGTCTCGGTCTCGGGTCCGGGGAGGGAGGGGGCGGTGCCGGCCCCGCGCAGCGCGGCGCCCAGGCCGAACGCCGCCAGGAGAAGAAGCCTGCGGTGCAGGGGGAAAAAGGTCGTCATGCCCATTCCCGAGTCCTACGCCCCCGGCCGGCGCCTGAAAACACAGAAAAGCCTAAAGAAGCGCCCGGAGCGTGACGTTGAGGGGTTCAATACGCCCGTACTGCACGGTACGCCCGTATTACTTACTAGGTTGTTGTTTGTGGGTCCCGCCCCGGCCAATGGGCTCTATGAGTCCGGCCGGGGCGGTTCGCTTTTGCCGGGCCGCCCCCCTCCGGGGAGCTCAGTTGGTGCGGAAATCGCCCGACCGCAGGGGGAACAGCGGCCGGCCCAGCCGCTTTGAACTCACCCGCTCGATCTCCAACGCGACCGCGTAGTTGTGCGTGACGAAGCGCAGGAGCTCGATGCGCGGAATCCTCAGGCAGCGCGTGCCGTCGTTGGCGACCACGGTGGCGTTGGGCGAGCTGTTCTGCATCAGGCCGATCTCGCCAAAGAACTCGCCGGCGTGGATCACGGCCAGGTTGCGCTCCTTGCGCGAGACGCGGGCGTCGCCCTGGAAAATGACAAAGAAATCCTCGACCGTCTGGCCCTCGCTCAGGATGGTGTCCCCCATCGAATAGCCCGTGATCGAGGACAGCCGCGCAAACCGGCTGATCGCCTGGAGGTGCCAGTGGCGGCAGAGGGGGATCTGGCGCAGGAAGGGCAGCTTGAGGAGCGCGTCGGCCAGCGTGGACTGCGGGAGCTTGGCGACGACGAGCTTCTCCACGAGCGACCGGTCGACCGTGAGCAGCGTGACCGGGGTCATCGAGCGCTCACGGTAGCTGGAGACCTTCGGGTCGGCGAGGTCGTGGAGGCCGATGACGTCCCCCTCGCTCAGGATCTGCAGGTGCTCCGTCCGGCCCGACGAGGTCTCGCGCCGCAGGCTCACCTTCCCGCTGATGATGACGGAGACGCGGGCGGGCGCCCCGTGGTTCTCTGCGATCCTTCTCCACGGGCCGAGCTTCCTGACCGACATGGAACGGGCCAGCTCCTGGCGCTGGGGCGGCTGCAGCGTGCTGAACAGGGGGGACGCGGCGAGCGCCTTGACGCGGCCTGACTCGTCCACGGGCGCGAGGTCGCCGCCGAACCAGCGCCTCTTCCAGAGCCTCAGGGCGGCGCGGCGGACCCTGGCGCCCTCCCGGGCCAGGTGGTATCCCTCCCACGCCGCGTAGCTCACGCCGAGAAGGAACAGCGAGGCGCCGATCGCCTGGGCGATCCGGATGCCGTTGGCCTCCCAGAAGGCGAGGGACCACGGGGGCGTGTCGCCGAGGCGCGCGACCCAGTAGAGCACGGCCAGGGTCCAGAGCACGCCGTAGCCGAGGCGCGCCCAGGTGGTCGTCTCGCCGATCGCGCGCCAGAGCAGCCTTGCGCGCGACGCCGGCCGCCGGTTCGGCGGGAAGAGGTAGTTGTGCTCGGAGTCGCTGGGGGCGCGCCCGAGGCCGACCCGGATGAGCGCAGCGAGCCTGCCCCCGAGGACGGGGCGAAGGCTGGCCATCAGGCCGAGCAGTGGGAGGAACGCCCACGCGGGCCGGTGCCATGCCGCGATCCCCGCCGCGGTCGCGAGCACGGCGGGCACCGCCATCGCGATGGCGACCTGGTCGCCGGCGGGCAGCATGAGCGTGTCGTGGAGGTCGACCTCGAAGTGGGGCGGGGCCGCAAGCCAGCGCCAGCCCGGCCGGTAGACCTCACCCTTTGCCCCGCGGACCATGCAGGCCGCCAGGAATCCGCCGAAGCTGAGGGCCGCGCTCAGCAGCGCGAGCCCCGAGGCCCAGTCGTCGAACGAGGACGGGAGCCTCGGCCTGAAGCCGAGCGCCATGACGATGCCGACAAGAAGGAGGGCGAGCAGCGGGCGCGCCAGGATCCGCGGGCGTACGGCCCAGGTCCAGTCGTGCGCCCGCACCGCCTCGGGCGGGGCGCCCGGCTCCAGCAGGATCTGGGCGCGAAAGGCCTTGAGGACGAGCTCGTAGAAGACGCCGAGGGGAATGCAGGTGCGCTCCTGGATCGCCTTGCCGAGCGCGACCGGGACGGTGCGCGGCGTCGTGAACAGCTGGAGGATCACCCATTCCTCGGCGGTCACGCGCAGGTAGGTCCTCGCCGGGACGTTCTTCAGCACGACCAGGCCGTTGACGGAGCCGCTCTGCTGCAGCTGGGGGGCGAGCGTGAGCGACTGGGCGGAAAGCAGGAGGTTGAGGTCCATGGGCGGGTCCTTAGGCCGTGGCGCTCCCCCCGCCCAGGGCTTCGCCCACGGCCGCGACCAGCTGCGCGTTGTCAAACGGCTTCGCCAGGAACCGGTGGCCGCGCAGGTCGTCCGGCCACCAGGATTCGTCGGAGAGATGGCCGCTGATGAAGATGACGCTCAGCCTCGGGACGCGCGCGACCATCCGGCGCACGAGTTCCAGGCCGTCGACCTTCGGCATGAGGACGTCGCAGACGGCGACGGACGGAAGCCTCTCGGCTCCCTTGATGAGCGCCATCGCCTCCTCGGCGCCGGTGGCGGCCTTGACGACCCATCCCTGGGCCCGGAGCACGGTCTCAGGAGGATGCGCATGGACGGCTCGTCGTCCACG
>CAYNLL010000187.1:0-2627 GCA_964398015.1 uncultured Opitutaceae bacterium
CGCGCCTTGGGATCAAAGAACTTGGAGCGACGACCAGGCCCCAAAGCTAAGGGGTTGATCGTGCACGGGCGCCTGGGGCCGGGCAAGCCTGTTCAAGATTCCCAGTACACCATCTGGCCGCACTGGTCGCAGAGCGCGAATTCGGTGTCGGCCGTCTTTCCGCGCGCGGCGGACTCGACCTCGCTCGAGATCTTGAGGTGGCAGCCGCCGCATTTGCCGCCGCGAATTGCGACCACCGCGGGCATCCTGCGCGCCGCCGCCGTCCCATAGGCCTCCAGCGCGTCGGCCCTGATCGGGGTCCTGGCCTCGGCGACGGCGGCGACGGCCGCCTTGAGCTCCTCGGCTAGGCTCACATCCCTCTCGCGCAGCGTTCGAATCCGGACTTCGTGGCCCACGATGTTCTGCTTGAGGGTGGCCTCGGCGGCCGCAAAGCGCTTCCTGGCGGCATCGATCGCGTACATGGTCTCGAGCTCCTTGCCCTCGAGCTCGTCGATCTGCTTCTGCACGCTCTCGATCTGGTGGCCGAGGGCCTGGTACTCGTCGTTCTTTTTGACCGCGAGCTGCTGGGTCCTGTACTTGGCCCTCTGCCCCTCCGCGGAGCCTATCTCGGTCTCGAGGAGCTTCTTCTTTGACTCCAGTTCCCGCACCTCGCCCTTCGCGGCCTCGATCGCCGCCTTTTCAGCGGAGATCCGCAGCTCGACGGCGGCGATCTCCTTCGGGACGGCCTTCAGCTGCGCCTCGATCCCCAGCCTCCTTGCGTCGCGGTCTTGGAGGATCAGGAGCAATTCGATGGTCGGGCTCGGCATGGACCCTCCACTGTGCGCCATGCAAATCGCCGGTCAATCCCATCCTCGGGCGTCCCTGCTCCGCGCGTTAAAATGCGGTTGAAAAAGGGGCCGGGAGCAGCAGCGTGTTTCGTGTCACCCCGAATGGCCACGGTAAGGTTGCTCGCGATACTGGCGGCCGGGCTCATAGCGGCCCGGGCTGGTGCGCGCGCCGACGCCGATCCCGCCGACCAGCCTCCGGTGCCGCTGATCCAGGACCCGCCGGTCTATCCCTTCGCCCTGCTTGAGAGCGGCAACCGCGGCTCGGTGGTGATGGAGATCACCGTGGACACCCAGGGCAACGTGACCCGGCCCGCCGTACTGAAATCCTCGCACCCGGACTTCGAGGCCCCGGCTGTCGAGGCGGTTCTGAACTGGAAGTACAAGCCCGGGACGAGGAACGGACAGCCCGTCGCGATGCGCATCCGCGTGCCGATCATCATCAACGACGTTGAGCGGGGAAAACGGACCCTGCCCCACACGAAATTCCATGCCTTCTGGGAGATCCCGCTCAACGGCTCGAAGGACCTCCCCGAGCGCTTCCAGTACGACCGGCATCCCAGGCCCTTGCTGACGGGCGCTCCCGTCTACCCGTTCGACCTCCTGATGAAGGACGTGCCCGGCAAGGCGACGGTCACCTTTGCCATTGATCCGGAGGGCCAGCCGCACGTCGTCAAGGTGGAGAACGCGACGCTGCCGGAGTTCGGGGCGGCAGCCGCCGCCATGGTGGCGACGTGGAGGTTCAAACCGGCGACAAAGGACGGCAAACCCTGCTGGGCGCTGCTGAGCAGGGAACAGCAGTTCGACAAGGACGACCGCAACTTCCCGGTCAACCTCTCGGCGGATAGGCTGATCGGCGAAATCCGAAAGTCGCCGTGTCCTATCCTATTAAATGCAAATGATTTGGACACTCCACTTCAGGGAAGATTCCAGCCCGGACCGATCGTCCCGGAGGCCATGATGGGCTCGACGCGGCGGGAGGAGGCCCTGTTGGAGTTCGTTGTCGACCACGCCGGGCACGCGCAGCTGCCGCGGATCGTCTCCGCCACCAATGAGGATTTCGGCTGGGCAGCAGCAGCAGCCGTGGCCCGCTGGCAGTACACCCAGCCGACCAAGAACGGTTCGCCCGTGGACGTGTTTGTGCAGGTTCCCGTGGTGTTTACCCCCCAAAAGGCGCCCCAGACGGGGTCCTAACCCCGGGGGGGGATAGCGGGGGGAGGGTCCGCGGGGCTGGGAGGCCGGTTATTGCGCCCGTTTGGCCCGAATTTTTCCCAAAAAAACCCTCGCCTGCCCCATCGTTTTCGGAACATAATTTTCCTTTCATTTCCGTACCCACTCGACCCGTTCATGGCAGACCCGACCGACCCGCAAACCCCCTCCAATTCACAGGTTGGCGCCGAATCCTACGACGCCTCCAAGATCCAAAAGCTCGAGGGGCTGGAGGGGGTGCGCAAGCGCCCGGACATGTACATCGGCGACACGAACGAGCGCGGCCTGCACCACTGCGTGTTCGAGGTGGTCGACAACTCGGTCGACGAGGCCCTCGCGGGCTTCGCGACGGCCATAAAGGTGACCATCCACCTCGACGGCTCGTGCTCGGTCGAGGACGACGGGCGCGGCATTCCCGTGGACACCCACCCCACCTACAAGATGCCGGCCCTGGAGCTCGTGCTCACCAACCTCCACGCCGGGGGCAAATTCGGGAAGGGGGCCTACCAGGTCTCCGGGGGGCTCCATGGCGTAGGGGCGAAGTGCGTGAACGCCGTCTCGGAGTGGCTCGAGGCCGAGGTGCGCCGCGGGGGC
>CAYNLL010000187.1:2637-6566 GCA_964398015.1 uncultured Opitutaceae bacterium
TACCAGATGCGCTTTGAGCAGGGAAAGACGACGCAGAAGATGATCGTCATAGGCGACACACGCAAGACGGGCACTAAGATCACCTTCAAGCCCGACCCCGAGATCTTCCTGACGACGCGCGAATTCCAATACGAGATACTCGCCCGCAGGCTCCGCGAACTGGCGTTCCTCAATCCCGGCATAAAAATCGAGCTCGTCGACGAGCGCTCGCAGAAGGGCGACGTCTTCTTCTTCAAGGACGGCATCACCGAGTTCGTGCGCTTCCTCAACCAGAACAAGATCGTGCTGCACGACAAGCCGATCACGTTCAGCGACACGATCCCCAGCGAGGATCCCGCCAAGGCCGCGACGGTCGTCGACGTGTCGATGCAGTACAACGACAGCTACAACGACCAGGTTTTCGCCTACGCCAACTCGATCTACAACCTGGAGGGCGGCACGCACCTCTCGGGCTTCCGGACGGCGCTGACGCGCGTGATCAACAACTTCGCGAAGGCCAACAACCTCATCAAGGAGAAGGACCCGGCGATCGCGGGCGACGACGTGCGCGAGGGCCTCGTGGCCGTGGTCTCGGTGAAGGTTCCCGAGCCGCGCTTCGAGGGCCAGACCAAGACGAAACTCTCGAATTCGGAGGTGGACGGCATCGTGCAGAAGGTCGTGGGCGAGAAGCTGAAGTTCTTCCTCGAGTCCAACACCGCGGTGGCCAAGCGCATCATCGACAAGACCCTCAACGCGGCCCGCGCGCGCGAGGCCGCGAGGAAGGCGAGGGAGACCGTCAGGAAGGGCGCCCTTTCCGGCGGGGGCCTCCCCGGAAAGCTCGCCGACTGCTCCGAGCGCGACCCGGCGCTGGGAGAACTCTACATCGTCGAGGGCGACTCGGCCGGCGGCTCGGCCAAGCAGGGGCGCGACCGGCGCTACCAGGCGATCCTGCCCCTGCGCGGCAAGCTCATCAACACCGAGAAGGCGCGTCTCGACAAGGTGCTCTCGAACGAGGAAATCCGCACCCTCATCACCGCCATCGGGACCGGCATCGGCGACACCGAGGCCGAGGGGGGCTTCAACGTCGAGAAGGCCCGCTACCACAAGGTCATCATCATGACCGACGCCGACGTGGACGGGTCCCACATCCGCACGCTCCTCCTCACGTTCCTCTACCGCCAGATGCGCGGGCTCCTCGACCGCGGCTACGTCTACATCGCGCAGCCCCCCCTCTACCGGATCAAGCGCAAGAAGCGCGAGCAGTACATCGACAATGACGAGCAGCTCAACCGCATCCTGCTCGAGCTCGGCTCCGAGGATGTCGTGCTGACGCGGATCTCGGACAGGCACGTCTTCTCTCCCCAGCAGATCGACCGCATCGTCGAGTACCTGGCGGCGCTGGAGAAACTCGGCGCAGGTGTCTCGCGCTACGGCGCGGCCCTCAACGAGTACCTCGACAAGCACGACAGGGAGTCTAACGCCCTGCCCCGCTACATCGCCAGGATCCGCGAGGGAAACAAGGAGTCGCACGCATTCCTCAAGGACGAGGCCGCCCGCGGCCAGTTCATCCTGGAGAACGGGCTCGACGCCGACCTCTTCGAGCAGCCCGACCCGGCCGCGCCGAAGCCCGACGCGAAGCCCGCCGCCGCGGTCAGGCGGATCACGCTCCACGAGATCTTCGAGAGCACCGAGATGGCGAAGATCCTCAAGGGGATTGCCGCGATCGGCCTCGAGATCAACCGCTTCAGCCCCACCGAGGAGGCGCGGTACACCATCACCGAGAACGCGGGCCAGAAGACGGAGGCGACGACCGAGCTGCACGCTCCGCTGGAAATCGTCGCACAGATCCGCGCAAACGGGCGCAAGGGCCTCACCATCCAGCGCTACAAGGGCCTCGGGGAGATGAACCCCAAGCAGCTGTTCGAGACCACCATGGACCCGGAGAAGCGCCGCCTGCTGAAGGTCGCCGTCAACGACGCGGCCAAGGCCGACGCGCTGTTCACGCTCCTGATGGGAGACGAGGTCCCTCCCCGGCGGCAGTTCATCGAGGACAACGCGCTGAACGTTCAGTACCTCGACGTCTGAAGCGACCGCAAGGCACCCAGCACCACGCACCCCCACTCCCTTGTACACCGGTTCCGAAAAACTCCTGTCGGCGAACATCACCGACATCATGCAGACGGCCTACATCGACTACTCGATGTCGGTCATCATCGCCCGCGCCCTACCCGACGCCCGAGACGGCCTGAAGCCCGTGCAGCGCCGGATCCTCTACGCCATGCTGCGGGAGGGCCTGCTCCACAACCGGCCCTTTGACAAGTGCGCCGGCGTGGTCGGCGAGGTCCTCAAGAACTACCATCCCCACGGCGACGCGTCCGTGTACGACACCCTGGTGCGCCTCGCGCAGACATGGGTGATGCGCTACCCGCTGATCGACCCCCAGGGAAACTTCGGGTCGGTCGACGGCGACCCCCCGGCCGCCTACCGCTACACGGAGTGCCGCCTCAACCAGGCCGCCGAGGAGCTCCTCAAGGACATCGAGGAGGAGACGGTGGATTTCGCGCCGAACTACAAGGAGTCGACGACCGAGCCGACGGTGCTGCCGGCGGCCCTTCCGAACCTCCTGATGAACGGCTCGACGGGGATCGCCGTCGGCATGGCGACCAACATACCCCCTCACAACCTGAACGAAATCATCGACGCGGCCTGCGCGATCCTCGACAACCGGTCGGTGACGGTGGACCAGATCTGCGGGATCGTCCAGGGGCCCGACTTCCCCACCGGCGGCGTCATCTCGGGGCGCGAGGCCATCCTGAGCTACCTGAAGACCGGCAAGGGGATCGTCCGGATCCGCGGGAGGGCCCACTCCGAGGAGCTCAAGGGGGGCATGGAGCAGATCGTCATCACGGAGATTCCCTACAACGTGAACCGGGCCAACCTGGTCACGAGGATCGCCGAACTCGTCTCGGACAAGGAGCTCGACGGCATCCGCGACCTGCGCGACGAGTCCGACGAGAACACGCGCATCGTCGTGGAGCTCAAGCGCGGAGAGCAGGCCAAGGTGGTCATCAACCAGCTCTTCCAGAAGACGGCGCTCGAGTCCTCCTTCGGCGTGACACTGCTCGCGCTCGACGGGAAGCGGCCGAAGCAGATGAACATCAAGGAGCTGATCGAGTGCTACCTCGAGCACCGCCGCGATGTCGTCACCCGGCGCACGCGCTTCCGTCTGCGCGAGGCCGAGGACAGGGCCCACATTCTCGAGGGCTACATCATCGCCCTCGATAACCTCGACGACTTCGTGAAGATCATCAGGGCCTCCGCCAACAGGGACGAGGCCAAGACGCGGCTGATGGCGAAATACCCGCTTTCGGAGCGCCAGACCGACGCCATCCTCGAGCTGCGCCTCTACCAGCTGACGGGCCTGGAGCGGGGCAAGATCGAGGCCGAGTACCTCGGGCTGATGAAGCTGATCGAGGAGCTTCGCGGGATCCTGGAGTCGGAGGCCAAGCTGTCCGCGCTCATCAAGAGCGAGCTCCTGGAGATGAGGGCGAAATACGCCTCGCCCAGGCGGACGGAGATCATCGCTGCCGCCGGGGAGTTCCGCATGGAGGACGTCATCCCGAACGAGGGCTGCGTCATCACGGTCTCCCACATGGGGTTCATCAAGCGCACCCGCGTCGCCGACTACCGCTCGCAGAAGCGCGGCGGCAAGGGCATCATCGGCACGGAGACCTACGACGAGGACTGGGTCGAGCGCCTGTTCACGGCGAGCACCCACGACTACATCCTCTTCCTCACGAACACGGGTCAGTGCCATGCAAAGAAGGTCTACGACGTCCCGGAGGGGACCCGGGCCTCAAAGGGCAAGTCCGTCTCGAGCTTCCTCAGGCTCGCCGAGGGCGAGAAGATCGCGGCCATGATCTGCGTGAAGGACTTCGAGGGGACCCTGC
>CAYNLL010000188.1:0-346 GCA_964398015.1 uncultured Opitutaceae bacterium
TGGCGGCATCATCAACAACTTCAACGGCTACCTGGACTCGAGCGGCAACTACTATTCCAACAACACCGGCACGGGCCAGGTCTCGACGATCAAGAACGAGTTCGGGGCGACGATCAACAACGGCGACGCCTCGGGCTCAGGCCTGATCATGAACGGCGGCTATTCCTCCACGCCCCTGCCGTTCGTGCCCGGCACCGGGTACTCGTACGCCGATAACTCTGGGGCCCTGCTGTATAACAACGCCTCGACGATCAACAACCAGAACAGCTCCCACCTGGATAACTGGGGCGCCGCCACGGTGCTCACCAACACGGCCGGCGGCGTCATCAACAAGTTCAACGGCTAT
>CAYNLL010000188.1:356-4240 GCA_964398015.1 uncultured Opitutaceae bacterium
ACTACTACTCCAACAACACCGGCACGGGCCAAGTCTCGACAATCAAGAATGAGTTCGGAGCGACGATCAACAACGGCGACGCCAACGGCCTGGGCCTGATCCTCAACGGAGCCTATTTTGCGGGCTCGTTCAACCCGGCGACCGCTGGAGATGTGTATCCCCAAAATGACGGGGCCCTGCTGTATAACAACGCCTCGACGATCAACAACCAGAACGGGTCGCACTTCGACAACTTCGGCGCGGGCAGCGTCGTCACCAACACGGCCGGCGGCGTCATCAACAATTTCAACGGCTATCTGGACTCAAGCAACACGTACCAGGCCAACTCCACGGGATACGTCTCGACGATCAAGAACGAGTTGGGCGCGGTCATCAACAACGGCGACTCCTCAGGTTCAGGCCTGATCGTGAATTCCGGCGGCGCGATGTTCCTGAACAGCGGGGCGACCGTGAACAACCAGAACGGCTCGGGCATCTGGAACCTCGGATCCGGGACGGTGCTCTCCAACACGGCCGGCGGCCTCATCACCAACGACGCCGCGAGCACGATCGTCAACCAGGCGACCTTCAGCAACACGGCGACCGTGAGCAGCAACGGAGCCATCTACAACAGCGGCGCCTTCCAGGACGACGGGATCGTGTCCGGTTCGGGGCTGTTCAGCCAATCCGGCGGCTCCACCGAGGTGAGCGGGAGCTTTGCGCAGGGCACCCTCACGATCTTGGCAGGCAGCTTCACGCAGACGGGCACGACGACGATCGCGGGGAACACGTCCAATGCGGGCACGGTTGCCGTGTTGAGCAACACCATGACGACGCTGGGGACGATGACGAACACGGGCAGCGTGACCATCGACTCGGGCGCCACCGTGGATGCTGCGAGCTATGTTCAGTTCGCCGGCGGCATGACGACCCTCAACGGCGGCACGCTTGACCCCGCGATGATCGAGATCTTCGGCGGCACCCTTGACGGAACCGGCACGGTCGTCGGCGAC
This sequence comes from uncultured Opitutaceae bacterium, assembly GCA_964398015.1. GTDB lineage: Bacteria > Verrucomicrobiota > Verrucomicrobiia > Opitutales > Opitutaceae > Palsa-1447. Next base: position 1,349 of record CAYNLL010000188.1, read on the forward strand.
CTCACGAACGACGGCACCGTGGTCCTCGGCCTTACGTCCAGTCCCGGCACGCTTTCCGAAACCGGCGATTACACCCAGAATTCCGACGGCACGCTCTTCGACGCGATCGGATCCTCCGGCGGAGGCCTGCTCGACGTCACCGGCAACCTGGACCTGGGCGGCATGCTCGACCTCAACCTCATCGGGGCCTTCACCCCGACCAACGGCGAGGAATTCGAGCTGGCGAGCTACACGGGCAGCGAGTCGGGGGTGTTCTCAGGGATCGAGGGGTCGGATGCGGCGGACTGGACTGTCCTCTACGGCAGCACGCCCGGCCAGGTCGACATCGAGTTCAACGCGTCCGGTTCCTCGGGCGTCCCGGATTCTGGCTCCACGGTGCTGCTCCTCGGCGCGGGCCTGTGCGTGATCGCGCTCGCGGGGCTCCGCTCCAGGCGCTCCGCGGGGGCCTGAGGCGCGGCAGGGAGGGGTCCGTTGCCCCGCCGCCTCAGGGCGCGCGGGCGGCTGCGACCGTAACCACGCACCGGAAGCCGACGACGTCGTAGCGCACGCCCGGGCCGAAGTTGAATCGCGTGGAGGAGAGCAGGTCTCCCGATCCCTGGTCGCTGAACGAGGCGCCCCGCAGCACGCGGAAGCTCCGGTCGGTGTCGAACCAGTCCTCGCACCACTGCCACACGTTGCCGCCCATGTCGTAGAGCCCGAACCGGTTGGCCGCGAAGCTTCCCACGGGAGACGTGCGGGCATAGCCGTCGTCATAGCCCTCGATGACGCCGGCCGACTCCGGCCAGTTCGCGTCGCGCGCCTCGCTCCCGGCGTAGTTGCCCGCCCCCTTGGGCGGGGGCCACTGCGCACCCCAGGGGTACACGTCCGCCACCCTCCCGCTCTTTTCACGGGGCGTCCCGCCGGGGCCCTCGTCAAGGCCGACGGCCACGCTCCACTCCGCATCGGTGGGCAGGCGGTACTCCTGCGCCGGGCCGAGCCGGGCCTCGGCGCGCTCCTTTGCCGTCAGCCATGCGCAGAACGCCTTCGCGTCGTCCCAACTCACGCCGCACACCGGGTGGGTCGGCCCCTGCGCAAACCCCGGGTTCCTCCACGTGTCCCCGCGCGGCTTCCATCCGTTGGGCCTGAGCGTGTACATGTCCGCCGTCGCGTCGCGCCCGGTCGCGCGCACGAACGCCTCGAAGTCCTTCACGCGCGTGTCCCAGACCGAGAACAGCACGGCGGTCCCAGGGACAGGGACAAACTTCATCCCCAGGGAATTCTCCCAGGGGGCCCCCGGCTGCGGGCCGGGCAGGGGCAGGAGGGTCGCCGCGACGCGAACCGCCGCGCCCGGGCGCACATCGGCCCGCTGCCGCAGGGCGCTGAAGCCCGGGAGGCGCAGCTCCAGGTCCCGCGCTCCCGGCGCGAGGCCGTCGATCCGAAGGGGCGTGGAGCCGAGCTTCCTGCCTCCCTCCCAGACCTCGGCCCCCGCGGGCGCGCTTGTGATGTCGAGCGCGCCGCCCGCGAACGCCACCCTGGCGGAGGAGATCTGGTTGCGCGCGACCGCGACCGCCTGCCCCTGGTCGGGCCAGCCCTCGCGGTGCGCCGTCAGCGCGTAGCCGCCGGTCGGGAGGCCCTCCAGCGTCGCGGGGGTCGTGCCGCGCCGCGTCGCGCCCCCGCCCTCGAGCTCGAAGGCGAGGCCGGGAGGGTCCGACTCGATGCGCGCGCCGCCGGTCGAGCGCACCAGCGCGACACCGATCTCTGCGACGGCGCCCTCCTTTACCTCGGCCTCCAGCCGCTGCTCCTCGTAGCCCTCGAGCCGCAGCACCACCGGACAGCTGCCCACCCTCAGATCCGGCAGGGTCAGCGGGCTCCTTCCGGACGGCTGGCCGCCCACCTCCACCTCGGCGCCGGGAGGAACGCTCGTGACGACGAGGCCTCCCCGCGCGCGGGCCTCCCCGGCCAGGCGCGCCTGCTCCTGCGCCCCGTGCTGCCGCCTCGGCCGGTACACCCTGAAATAATAACCCGTCTCCGCGAGGCCGACAGCGGCGACGGCGACGGCGGCGAAGAGAAGGGTCCTCGACCTCAGGCGTGTGGGCGTCGGGTCCATGGCGCCGCCATTCTTTGCGGTGGGCGCAACAGCCGGGCAACGCTTATCGCGGCGCCCGGGATGGGGGGGATTCATCACGGCTTGTTCGCGTTGCAAAACCGCAACCCGACTGCAATATCCCCCGCTGGTATGTCCCCGCCGCGCTGAGATGCCCTCCCTCCCTTCCACGCCCTCGGGACGCGCACTCCTCGCCGGCGGTGCGGCGGCGGTGCTGGCCGCGGCGGCCGCCCTCGCGTGGCTCCACGGGCGGTCGCCGGTCCCCGAGGCCGACGTGGCCGCGTTCCTCGACAAGTCCGTCGGCGCCGGGAAGGTGCGCTTCTCCGACCTGAACCTCGGCGTGACGCGCCTCGGCGGCGCCGACCTGCAGGTGAGCGTCGCCGCCACCGCGAGGACGCCCTGGCCGCTCTATTCCCGGGTCGACACGGGCGACTACCTGCGCGACACGCTGAAGGTCGACCCGGAATCCACCGCGGAGGCGCGCCGCCTCTTCGCGGACAGGGACGCCCAGCAGGATCCCGCGATCGAGCGGCTCCGGCCCTTTCCCGCGGACCCCTACGCCGCGGTTGTCCTGCGCACGACCGCGCAGGCGGGCGCGCCGTTCCCCTACCAGGCGACGCTGGCGGCCCACAAGGCCGCCGACGGGTGGGCCTTTGTCGTGGTCTCCGGGTCCTACGCCGGCGCGGAGCCGAGGGGCGACCCCCAGAGCGCGTTCGGGAACGGGTCGTGCGTCGGGGGCGGCGCCCCCGCCGACCCCCCGCCCCCCGCGCGCGCGGCCGACCACCCCGCCCGCGCGGCCCCCCGGGCCC
>CAYNLL010000188.1:4250-6539 GCA_964398015.1 uncultured Opitutaceae bacterium
GGGGGGGGGGGCGGGGCCCCCCCCCCCCGGGGGGGGGGCGGGGGGGGGGCGGGGGGGCGCCCCCCCCCCCCCCCCACGCCCGGCTCCAGGCGCTCGCGGCCGACCTCCAGGCCTTCGCGGCCCGCGTGTCCGAGACGCGCAGGCTGCGCGAGCAGGCGCATGCCGCGCAGGTGGGCGCTCGGCGCGCGGCCTTCCTGGCCCGCATCGCGCCCCGCACCGTCTTCAAGGGGACCGCCCTGCGCGGCCGCGACCCGCAGGCCACGGCGCTCTACCTGGAGATCACCGCCCAGACGGCGGAGGGCGGCGTGGCCGCGCTCCTGCGCAACGCCGGGGGGTGGCACGACGCGAGGCTCTTCCAGGGCTCCTGGACGGCCGACGCCGAGTTTGAGGCGCCCGTGCTGAACCTGTCCTCGCCGCCGGACCAGGCCGTCCGGGGCGGCGGCCCCTACCTGGAGAACACCCAGGCCTGGAGCTTCGCGCTGCGCATGGACCGGTCGGGGACGCTCCAGGAGACCAACCGGGGATACCAGTACGTCTTCCAGCCCCTGAACCCGGAGCAGGCCGCCTCGGCGAGGGCCAGCCTCGGGGCGGAGTTCGACGCGGCCGCCGCCGCGTCGAGGCCCGGGGCCCTCTACCGGGGTACGGCCGTCGCCAGGGAGGGGGGAGCCTCCGAGCCGCTGCTCCTTCGCTTCGCGGGCCCGCCGGGGGACGGCGGGCTCGTCAAGGGGCAGCTCGAGTCGACCACCCGCTCGTGGCGGCGTCCGTTCGCGGGCTCGATCCTGGGCAACGCCAGGCGCTCGGAGGGCGAGCCCCTGCGCCTGCACAGCGCGGCGGCCGACGCGGTCGAGGAGGCGGGCGCCGACTCGGCCCTGGGCAACCCCGCGGACCTGGACCTGCGCCTCGGCGTCGAGAACGGCGCGCTGGCCGGCGAGGACGCGCAGTACACGTACCGGTTCTCGCCCGAGGAGGCGGGGGACTTGGACGCGCTCAACGCGTCCCGCGCCGCCCTGGCGGCGCGCCTGCGCGGCGCCGTGCGGGAGGGGATCGCCTTTGACGGGACGGCCCGCGACGACCAGGGGTCGAACACCCCGGTGCGCCTGGAGATCGGGCGCGTCGACCGGCGCAAGGGCACGTTCGCCGCGAGCATCCATTCTCTCGCCGTGGCGAACGTCTACCAGGCGTTCGCCGGCGCGTGGGACCCGACGGACCCCTCGCTGACGCTGGGCGGGACCGGTCGGGGCGAGTTCGACACCACGGACAGCGTCGCCGTCCCCTTCCTCGTGGCGCCCGTCGCGGCCACGCTGCAGCTGGCGCTTTCCGGAGGCTCGATCACCGGAGGCATCCGCGGAAACCCGCACTGGGTGGTCGACTTCCCGGTGGCCGCGTTCCTCTCGTCGCCCGCGGGGGCCGCCGGCCCCGGCGCAGAGCAGGCCCTCCCCGCCCTCCCGGCCGCGGCCGGGGCCTACCTGCTGGACGCGGGGGCCTGGACGCCCCTGCCGCGCAACAACGGGCACGTCGTCGTGGAGACCAACCACGCGATGAACAGCGAGGAGCAGAGCCTCGGCGTCATGGGCCTCGTGTCGTCGGGGGTCCGCCGGATCGCCAACAAGGGCGAGAAGGCCTCTTACCTCGAGTTCGACGGCAAGGATCCGGCGCCCGGCGCCCCCGGGCTGGGGCTCACCCTGCTCGTGGTGGGACCCGCAGCCCCCGGCGCGCCGGCCGAGGTCGCCGCCGTCGACAGGCTCAAGGACGGCCGCCGCCGCATCGAGGTCGAGGGGGGCGCCAAGGCGCAGGTCCGCTTCGGCGAGCAGCGCGCCGCGGCCTACGTGAGGCCGGTCGGCACGGGCGCCGTCCTCCTCACCGTCACCTCCCCGCTCCCTCCGGGCTCCTACGCCCTGAACTCGGATGCCGGCTACGAATTCTCCGTAAAATGAGGCCGCGCGGGGCCCCGGGGGCTCAGAAAAGGGTCGCGCACCCCGCGGGTATCTTCCAAGTGTTGGGCTAGGATCCAACTGATGCCGAAGCACCTTTGGGAAACGACCCCCCCGCCGAGCCCCGGCCACCCGGCCCCGGGGGCGGTCCCCATCCCCGGAGTCCGCGCGTGAAGACGCGCACCTGGCTTTTCTTTGGCGCCACGGCGCTCATGGTGTTCCTGCGCCTGATGTACCAGGTGTCCTACTTCCCGCCGTTCTTCGAGGGCGAGGAGTCGCAGGCCCTGGACCTCGCGAAGGCCACCTGCGAGTTCGCCGCCTATTTCCACTCCTGGTGGGCGGCCGTGACCGGCGGCCT
>CAYNLL010000189.1:0-6522 GCA_964398015.1 uncultured Opitutaceae bacterium
AACGTGGAGCGTGACCTGCTGCTCGCTGCCCTGGTCGCCGAGGTCCTCGGACCGGGCGTCGACGGGCGTGACCGGGCCTAGGGTCGCCGCGAGCGCGAGCTTCGGCGCCTGCACGTCGGTGATAAAGACGCGGCTGCAACCGCCCGCGAGGGCGGAGAGGGCCGTGACCATACCGATCGGTCCCGCGCCGAGCACGACCGCGGTGTCGCCGGGGCGGATGCGCGCCTTGCTGGCCGCATGCATGCCCACGGCGAGCGGCTCCACCATCGCCCCCTCCGCGAAACTGACGTTGTCAGGAAGGCGGAAAGTGAACGCGGCCGGGTGGACCACCGTGGGGCGCAGGCAGCCGTGCACCGGCGGCGTGGCCCAGAAGCGGACGCCGGGGTCGAGGTTGTAGAGTCCGAGGCGCGCCGCGTGGCTGCTTGGGTCGGGGATGCCGGGCTCCATGCACACGCGGTCCCCGACCTTGAGGGAGGTCACGGCGGCGCCCTTCTCCACGACCGTGCCGGCAGCCTCATGCCCGAGCACCATGGGCGCCCGGACGACGAAGGGGCCGATGGCCCCGTGCTGGTAGTAGTGGATGTCGCTGCCGCAGATGCCAACGGTGTGGATGCGGATGCGCACGTCGCACGGGCCGAGGGCCTCGGCCAGTTCCATCTCCCGAAGGGCGAGAACCCTTGTCCGTTCCAATACGAGGGCGTTCAAGGGGCTGCGCGCCACCGGGCGCGTCATGCGAGGGTGATGGAGCCGGACGCAGGGACGGGCGCGCCGAGCGCCTGGGCGCGCGGCCCGGGTGATGCGGACCCGACGACAATCCCGTAGCGGCCGGGGTGATGGACCTTTCGGCCGGCAGCGTCGGTCTGGGCAAAGGCGGCGGCGGGAAGCGCGAACTCAATGGACCGCATCTCGCCGGGCGCCAGTGCGACCTTTTGGAAGTCGACCAACATCGCACGTGGGGCGTCTGGCCAGTCGCGCGGGGGCACGACGTAGCACTGGACGGCCTCGAAGACAGGGCGGTCGCCTCGGTTGGTCAGCGTGGCGCGCACCGTGACCCGCCCCGCGGCAGCCAGGGTCTCCGCGCTGGCGGCGAAGGGGCCGTAGGCCAGGCGGCCGTAGGTCAGCCCGAAACCGAACGGATAGAGCGGCTCGATTTCCGCGAACCGGTAGGTACGGCCGCGCATCCCGTAGTCGGTGAACGCGGGGAGGTCCGCCGTGCTGCGCGGGACGGTGACCGGCAGCTTTCCCGCCGGGGAAGTGCGCCCAAAGAGCACGTCGGCGACGGCGGTGCCTCCCTCGCAGCCCGGGTACCACACCTGGAGGACGGCATCGGCGACCTCATGGATCTCGGGAAGGGCGATGGCCGATCCGCCCGTGACCACCACGACGAGCTTCCGCGCATGCCTGCGCAGCTCGAGAAGGAAGTCGCGCTGGACCGCGGGCAGCTCGATGGCGTCACGGTCGCCGCCGGAGGGCGACGCGACGGCGTCGCCCTCCTCGCCCTCCAGGGAAGGATCGAGGCCGACGACGGCAATGGTAAGCTCGGACTCCGCCGCGGTCGGATAGGTGTAATTGACGCCCGGCGCCATGGGGCCGGAGAGCGGGCAACCCGTGCGGTAGACCGTCCGGCAGCCCTCGGCGGCGCTGGCCAATATGCCCTCCACGAAGGTCACAAGGCTCGGGGACAGGCCGTAGTAGTTGCCGAGCAGGGCCGTGGTGTTTGCCGCGGTCGGACCCGTCACCAGGATGCTCTCGAGGTCGGGCCGCAGCGGCAGGACGCCGTTGTTCTTTAGGAGGACAATCGACTCGGCCGCCGCCGTGCGGGCCAACTCCCGGTGGGCCGGGCAGTCGAGGATCTCCGTCGTGGTGGCGGACCAAGGCCCGCTCTCGTGCAGGTCGAGGAGCCCGAGCTTGAGCTTTGTCGTGAGGAGGCGGCGCAGGGAGATGTCGATCTCCGCCTCGGTGATCAACCCGGAGCTGACGGCGGAGATGAGATCGTTGTAGGTGCAGCCGCAGTTCAGGTCGCAGCCGTTCTTCACGGCAAGGGCAGCCGAAGCCGCGCCGTCGGCGGTGACCCGGTGGTGCAGGTGGATGTCATCGATGGCGCCGCAATCGCTGACCACGTGGCCCTTGAAGCCCCAGCGGCCGCGCAGGATCTCGACGAGCAGGAGGTTGCTGGCGCAGCAGGGCTCCCCGAGCGTGCGGTTGTAGGCTCCCATGACGGCCTCGACTCCACCGCGGACCAGCGCCTCGAAGGCAGGCAGATAGGTCTCGTACAGGTCCTTGAGAGTCGGGCGGGCGTCGAAGGAGTGGCGTTCCCGCTCGGGACCGCTGTGGACGGCGAAGTGCTTCGCGCACGCTGCCGTCTTGAGGTGGCCGGCGTCCCCGCCCTGCAGGCCGTGCACCATGGCCGAACCGAGGATGCTCGTCAGGCAGGGATCCTCGCCGAAGGTCTCCTGTCCGCGCCCCCAGCGCGGATCGCGAAAGATGTTGATGTTGGGCGTCCAGAAGGTGAGCCCCTGATACTGGCCGCGGCGGCCGGAGGCCACGGCCGCATTGTGCTTGGCGCGCGCCTCGTCCGAGATGACCGAGGCGATCCTCTCGACAAGCGCGCGGTTCCATGTCGCGCCGAGCCCGATGACCTGGGGGAAGACGGTGGCCCGGCCGTTGCGGCCTACGCCGTGGCAGCCCTCGTTCCACCAGTTGTAGCCCGGGAGCCCAAGCCGGTCGACCGGCAGGTTCTCGTGCAGCATCTGATTGACCTTCTCGGGCAGGGTCATCCGGGCAACGAGGTCATCCACGCGCCTAGCCGGCGGCTGGCCTCCGTCGGGCGAGGGGGCCGGCCACACCGGCGTTTCTCTGGCTTCGGGCTTAGGCATGGAGGTAAGAGTTGAGCAGATTCTCGAGATACTCCTGCTTGCCCGAGCGGGGCTTGGGCTCGCCAAGCCGGCCCAGGACGATCTTGTTGAGCTCGCGGAAGCCGATGCGACGCCTCTCGATGTCGCGACCGTAACCCGTGTCGAAGCTCGCGTAGCGCTTCCGGAGGAACCCCTCAAGCGCCCCCTCGGCGAGGATGCGCCGGGCGAGGCGGAAGGCGAGCGCATAGGCATCCATGCCCCCGATGTGGGCGAGGAAGAGGTCCTCGGGATCGATGGAAGGCCGGCGAAGCTTGGCGTCGAAGTTGAGACCGCCCGTGCCGAGGCCGCCCGCCTTTAGGATCGAGACCATCGCGAGCGTGAGCTCGCGGACGTCCGTGTTGAACTGGTCGGTGTCCCAGCCGAGCAGGAGGTCGCCGGCGTTGGCGTCGATGGAGCCGAGCAGGCCCTGGGCCGCTGCCACCTCGATCTCGTGTTGGAACGTGTGGCCGGCAAGGGTCGCGTGATTGGTCTCGATGTTGAACTTGAAGTGCTTTTCGAGCCCGTAGGTGCGGAGGAAGGCTATGCCCGCGGCGACGTCGAAGTCATACTGGTGCTTGGTCGGCTCCTTCGGCTTCGGCTCGATGAGAAACTGGCCCTTGAAGCCGATGAACTTGGCGTAGTCCACCGCCATGTGAAGGAAGGCCGCCAGATGGTCCTGTTCGCGGCCGAGGTTGGTGTTGAGTAGCGTCTCGTAGCCCTCCCGGCCACCCCAGAAGACGTAGTTCGCGCCGCCAAGCGCCTTTGTGACGTCGAGCGCCTTCTTCACCTGCGCCGCCGCGTAGGCGAAGACGTGGGCATCGGGGTTGGTGGCCGCTCCGCACATGTAGCGCGGGTTCGAGAACAGGTTGGCGGTGCCCCAGAGCAGCTTCACTCCCGAAGCCTTTTGGTGCGCCTTGGCGTGCGCCACGAGGCGGTCGAGGTGGCGGTTGGACTCGGCGAGCGTGCGGCCCTCGGGGGCGATGTCGCGGTCGTGGAAGCACCAGAACGGCGCGCGGATCTTCTGGAAGAACTCGAAGGCGGCGTCCATGCGCGCCTTGGCCACCGAAATGGCGTCCGTTCCGCGTTCCCATGGGCGCACGATCGTCCCCGGGCCGAAGGGATCGGCTCCCGTGCCGCGAAAGGAATGCCAGTAGGCGATGGAAAAGCGCAGGTGCTGCGCCATCGTCCTTCCTTCGATCACCTCGTCGGGATCATAGTGGCGGAAGGCCAGGGCGCGCGACGTGCCCGGTCCCTCATAGGAAACGCGTCGAATCTTCGGAAAATGCGAGCGGGGGTTCTTCATGGGAGAGCGGAAAAGGGGAAGCATGCGGGCGATGCTCAGGGTTTACCCGCAAAAAAAAAGCATTCCTTGGCACGCCGTGCGCCACAAGCCGGACCCTAATCTAACAATAGACTTGCCGAGGGGCGGAAAGGGCATGGCATGCTGCCCGGATGAGCGAAAAGCGCACGACCCTGGCCGATGTCGCCCGGAAGGCGGGCGTCCATGTGACCACCGTCTCACTGGCGTTGCGCAACCACCCCAGGCTGCCGGCCGCGACCCGCGAGCGCCTGCAGGCCCTCGCCAAGGAGCTCGGCTACGTCCCCGACCCGATGTTGCGGGCGCTGGTCACCTACCGCGCCAAGCTCCGGACATCCGGGGGCCGGCCGACCCTCGGCTACGTGACGAACTGGACCACACGCTGGGGCTGGAGGAAGGTCACCGCGCACCCCGATTTTTACGAGGGGGCCCGCGACGCGGCCGAGGCGCTGGGCTACCAGTTGGAGCATTTCTGGGTCCGCGAGCCCGGTCTGACCCACGTCAGGCTGAGCCGAATCCTCTACTCCAGGGGCATCAACGGCCTGATTCTCGCCTCCCACGGGCGCGAGATGGGTGATGCCATCCAATTCGACTGGAGCAACTTCAGCGCGGTAAAGATCGACTATTTTCCGCACAAGCCCGAGTTGCATAACGTCACCAACGACCAGAGCAGCATCGTCCGTACCGCCGTTCGCAGGGTCATGGCAGCGGGCTACAAGCGCATCGGTTTTGTGATGCACCGCGGGTGGGATCACGCCGTCGACCACCAGTGGACGGCCGGCTTTCTCTGCGAGCAGCAGAGCCTGCCGGTCCGGGAACGCATCCCAATGCATCTCTTTCCGGAGCCCGAGCCGATGGAGCGGTGGTTCAACGAGAGCAAGTCCGATGTCACGCCTGACCCGAGGCCCTTCGACGAATGGCTGGCGCGCTACAAGCCAGAGGTGCTCATAAGCAAGGGGTCCTTCGTCCTGCCCCACCTCAAGCGGAAGGGATGGCGCGTGCCCCGGGACGTCGCGTTTGTCGACGTGTTCCTCAGGCAGTTCGACGGCCAGACGGCGGGCATGCGCCAGAACCACCGCGTCGTCGGGGCGGTGGCGGTGGAGATCCTCGCCGGCCAGCTCCAGCACAACAAGTTTGGCGTGCCGGAGATCCCCAATACCACCTACGTGGAAGGCACGTGGTTCGACGGGAAGTCCTGCCCGGTCTAGGCGGTCCCGGCCCTCATTTGCCGATCAGAACAACCCCGAACAGTGGGGGAACGACAAGCGCGACCGTCTTCCCTTTCGCCTCGACGACGTTCTGCGACATGGCGTCGACAAACGTGCTCGCGGTGCAGCCCTCTGGCAATGTCACCACCACCGACTTGGAATCGAGGTCATTGTTGCTCGCGGTAATGGCCCATGTGCCGCCCAACTGGCGCGCCAGCACGATTAGGTGATCATCCACCAGTAGAGGTGCTTGCAGGCTGCCGCGCCTCAGAACGGGATTATCCCTGCGCAACTTTACCAGCGCCGTGAAATCCGCCAGCAGCGCGGTGTCTGGCTTTCCGCCCAGATCGGCCCAGGGATAGGTGGCCCGGTCGTACGGATCGGGGCCGCCCGTGACGCCGACTTCATCGCCGTAATAGATCGCCGGCGAGCCGGGATACGTCATCTGCACGAAGGTGGCGAGCCGCAGCCGTTGCTTGGCCTCTCGTACGGTCGCCTCCGGGATCGCATCATTCTTGTAACCGAACAGGTACACGCTGCGCTCCACGTCGTGACTCGAGGTTAGGTTCATCAGCGCGAACAGCACCTGTGGCGGATAGACCTCGCGCAGGTATTCCAGCGACCTGTAGGCGCTGCTGGCCTTGCCGCCCTTCGCGTAGTCGAGCACGGCGCCGCGGAAGATGTAGTTCATGGTCGAGTCGAACTCGTCGCCGAGGAAGAACTTGCTGGCATCAAACCAGGTCTCCGCGACGGTCAGGGCGTCGGGCCTGTGCCGCTTGACGGCCTTGCGCCATTCTCGCCAAAAATCGTCCGGCACCCACGGCGCCACGTCCATGCGCCAGCCTGCCGCGCCACGATCCAGCCACTGTTCCATCACGCCATGGTCACTTCCATAGATGAAGGCGCGAAAGCTGGGTGAGGCCTTGTTGACCTCGGGCAGACTGCTGATGCTGAGCCAGCTCTTGTACCGCTTCTCCGGATCGTTTTGGCTGGGGTCGAACGTGTACCAGTCGGCATAGGGTGAGGCAGGATTGACCTTCCCGCCCGAGAACGCCCCCTTGCCCCCGTAGTTGCCATAGAGGTCAAAGTAGACGGACTCGCT
>CAYNLL010000190.1:0-1213 GCA_964398015.1 uncultured Opitutaceae bacterium
GGCTTCAGTCCCTCGGCTGCGCGAACCGCTCGATGCTTAGGACGCGCCCCGTGAAGGCGGCGCCGCACGTCGAGCCTCCGATGGCGTTTCGCGCGATCGTGACCTCGGCGGGCCGCGTGGGATAGCAGCCCCAGAGGACGTCAAGCGCCGGGGTGCCGTCGACCTTCACGCGGACGACACCCTTGAGGCGGGGCGGGGCCCCCGCCGGATAGAGCGAGTCGATGCTGACCGCAAAACGGTGCACCTTGCCGTAGTCCACCTCGACAGGCTGTCCGACCGAGCCTCCGATCCCCCAGTGGTCAAAGCCGATCGCGATGTGGGTCGCGTCGAGGTACTTCACGTAGACCATGTCCCCGGCCCCGGTCGCGCCGGACACGACCAGCGGCTCCGCGGTCCCGGGCACGTTGTTGGGGAGCATGACGCTCATCTCGACCGCCCCGAGCTCTCCGCTGTCGCGCGGCGGGGGCGGAAGGGCGGACAGCTCCACCTGGTCGGCCCCGAGGATCTTTCCCGTGAACTCAATCCCGGCGGCGGACGAGCCATAGGCATTGAACCCTGCGACCGAGGCGCCCGCCGAGCCGGGATAGAAGTCCTGCCTGACGTTGAGCAGCGTGCGCCCGTCGAATTCGAGGAAAAGCCGGTCGGCGAAGGCGCCCCGGGCGAACGAGCCCATCCACAGGACAAGCGTGTGGGGTTTGAGCGGATCGTAGCGCACCTGCTCGCTCCTGGGGCCTCCGTTGCCGTAGTGGTCGATCGCGAAGCTCACATGGTTGTCGCGATCGTAGACGCAGTAGACCAGGTCGCTCCTCGTCCCCTGCCCCGTCGCCAGGATCGGGTCGGCCCCGTCCTGCCGAGACGACGGGAGGAAGAGGCTGAACCTGACCGGCTTCGCCTCCCGGAAGACGGCCGCCACCGGCTCCGGCTTCTCGAGGGGCAGCCGGGACACCGCGAGGACCTCGCCGGGGAACGACTGCTCGACGCCTCCCGTGAACCAGCCCAGGCGCCCGATCCTCGTGTCCGAAGGCGTCGCGTCGTAACAGGCGAGCGCGGCGTGCATCACCTCGGCTCCGTTCACGGAGAGGCGCAGGTCCCTGCGCTCCCTGTCGTAGTCCTCGCGGGACCAGCCGCGGAAGACGGGGTGGCTGAAAGGCGGCAGCAGCGAGCCGCAGCGGACCTCCACCGTGATGCGCCGGCCGGCCGGGATGGGAAAGGC
>CAYNLL010000190.1:1223-6484 GCA_964398015.1 uncultured Opitutaceae bacterium
AAAGGCCTCTCCCTCAAAGAGCCCCGTGCCCGCGTGGAAAAGGCTAAGGCGCGCCTTTCCCGGCGCGGGGTAGTCCAGCTGGAACCAGTCGCGCTGGTCCGACTGGGGCCCTGTCTCGAGGATCGGCTCCGGAAGCTCGCCCGGCTTGTCAGGCAGGCGCAGGTCGAGGCGGAGCCCTCCGAAGTTCCCTCCATGGGCCCGCTGCCACAGGTATGCGGGCGTGTCCGCCGTCCGCGAGAGCGCGAAGAAGGCGTCCTTGCCGGGGAAGGAGGTCGCGTAGGCGGCGAGGGCGAAGAAGACCGAGACCAGCGCCCCGGCGACGAGGAGGAGGCCGGCCGCGGCCCCAAGGCCCCGCACGGCGGCCTTCTGGCTGAGCGCGAGGGCCCCGACGCCCGCCAGGAGGAGCGCAGCGTTGGAGTAGTCCCCGGGATAGCGCGAGGTGACCCCGTAGAAGCAGGAGAGGAATCCAAGGTTGATCAGCGCCGCGGCGGCCACCGCCCAGGCGAAGGGGCGCTCCCCAGCCCTGTCGCCGGGCTCTCCGGCCGCCATGGGCAGGAAGGCCGCGACAGAAAGCCACGACCAGGGCACGTAGCGCATGAGCCCGTAAGGAAGCATCGTGCGCGCACCGAAAAACGGAAAGTACGATTGCCAGTTGCCGGGCAGAAAAAGGTACTCGAGCAGGTGCGGCAGGAGGTTGGACACGGTCATCGCCTTCAGGCCCGTGACCCTCTCGCCCGCCAGCTGGTAGTGCATCCCGAATTCCGCCACCGAGCCGAACCGCAACCAGTTGTAGAGCATGAGCAGCGCCCCGCACGCGGCGGCCGGGAGGAGCGCGGCCTTTGCGTACGCCACGAGCAGCCGTCGGCGGGCGCCCGTGTCCGCCCCATCCGCCGCCGCAGCCCAGGCGACCGGTATCGCCAGCGCGGCCAGACCAAGGAGGTAGTTGGGCCGCGCCCCGACCGACAGCCCGAAGAAGAGGCCCGCAGCCGCAAACCAGACCTCGCGGCGTGCCGGCGTGTGGACGGCCTTGTAGGCGGCCGCCAGCATGAGCGCCTGCAGGAAGATGGCGCACGAGATGGGCACCTGGTAGAACTGCGCCGCCTCCACGAGCTGAGTCAGGGGCGAGGCGAAGGCGAGGCAACCGGCGGCGCAGACGAGCGCGAGCGGCGAGGCCGCCGGAAAATGGCGCCGCCGCACGGCAAGCAGAAGGGCGACGCCGGTCGCCACCGCTCCGGTGCAGAAGAGCGCGACGGCGACCGGCTCGGCGACATACAACCCTGTCAGCGCCTTGAACGGCCAGAACAGGATGAAGACGGGCGTGACGCCGAAATAGAGATAGTAGTGGCCCCTGTAGAGCGACATGTCGTGGATGCGGTAGGGCGCGTTGGCCACCGGGTCGTAGGGGTCGGCCATGGCGAGGAGTTGGGGATCGGGAGCCACCGAGGCGTAGAGGTGCCCCGAGCGGAACCCCTCGGTCTGGAGGGAATAATAGCCGAGGGGCGAGCGGGTCGCCCACCCGCCGGAGGGCTGCAGCGCCGTCCAGACGTAGAACGCCCCCGCCAGCACGGCGACGGCCAGGCACGCGAACGCCTCCAGCCGCCTCCAGGCGCTTGCGCTGCGCGCCCCCGGAGGCGACTGCGTTCCAGATTGCATCGTCCTCAAAAGGAACGGGCTCGCCCGGGCCCTGACAAGCCTTCTGTGGCCGCCGGCCCGGAGAAGAATGGATTCGCGGCTCCTCGGGCAAAGCGGTGATGATAAACAGCATGGATTCGTGTCCGGTTTCGCGTACGTCAGCGGCGCACTGGCTCCGCAGGAGCCGCTGCGAATCCCTCAACTTGTCGGATCCCGGCGGATTCTGGACTTGCGAGGATCCCCCTCGCCTGCGAAGGCATCCGAGGCCACATCCACCCATTAACCGATGACCCCGACCGAGAAACCCCTATCCTTTGCCGTCGTCGGCTGCGGGCTGATCGGCAGGAAGCGGACAACAGCCCTCGGCAAGGTGGCGGGAACGCGCCTGAGGTTCGCGTGCGACCTGGACCGTGCGCGCGCGGCCGCCGTAGCCGCCCTGGCCCCGGGGGCCGAGCCGGCGGCCCGCTTCGAGGAGGTCGTCGCCCACCCGGAGGTCGATGCGGTCATCGTGGCCACGCTCAACGCCTCCCTGGCGCCGATCGCGCTCGCTGCCGTCCGGGCCGGCAAGCACGTCCTGCTCGAGAAGCCGGGAGCCTTGGGCGCCGCGCAGTTGCGCGCCCTTGCACGGGAGGCGACGGAGGGCGGGGTCGCCGTGCGCATCGGCTACAACCACCGCTTCCACCCGGGCATCCTGAAGGCCCGCGAGATCGTCGACTCGGGCGTCCTTGGCCCGCTCATGTTCCTGCGGGGCCGCTACGGCCACGGGGGACGCAAGGGCTACGACAGAGAGTGGCGGGCCGACCCCAAGCTTTCCGGTGGAGGCGAGCTGATCGACCAGGGCGTCCACCTGATTGACCTGGCGTCGTGGTTCCTCGGGGACTTCCCGACGGTCGAGGGGCACGCCGCCACGTACTTCTGGGACATGAAGGTGGACGACAACGCCTTCCTGAGCCTGAGGACCGCGGCGGGCCAGACGGCCTGGCTCCACGTCAGCTGCACGGAATGGAAGAACATGTTCTCGCTCGAGCTCTACGGCCGCGACGGGAAGATTTCTGTCGATGGCCTCGGCGGCAGCTACGGGACCGAGCGGCTCACCTACTACCGGATGCTGCCCCAGATGGGCCCGCCGGAGACGCAGACCTGGGAATACCCGGCGGGGGACGACTCCTGGGCTGGCGAGACCTCGGCCTTCGCCGAGGACATCCGGCTGGGGCGGGTGCCCTCGCCGGGCTTGCACGAAGGCGCGCGGACGCTCGAGATAGTCGAGTCCATCTACAGGAAAAGCGGCTACCCCACCCTTTCATGATCATCACACGCTCGCCCCTGCGCGTCTCCCTCGGAGGCGGAGGCACCGACCTGCACAGCTACTACAGCGAGCACGGCGGCTTCCTCGTCGCCGCCGCCATCGACAAGTACGTGTACATCACCAAGCACACGACCTTCCAGGAGGAGATCATCGTGAAGTACTCCAAGCTCGAGCGCGTGTCCTCGGTCGACCAGATCGAGCACCCGATCGTGCGCGAGGCGCTGCGGATGACGGGCGTCACCGACCCCCACATCGAGCTCACCTCGATGGCCGACATCCCCGGCGGAACGGGCCTGGGCTCCTCAGGCAGCTTCACCACCGCGCTCCTGAAGGCGCTCCATGCCCACAAGAAGAGCCTGGTCTCGCCCGCGGAGCTCGCGGAGCAGGCCTGCGACATCGAGATCAACCGCCTGGGCGAGCCGATCGGAAAGCAGGACCAGTACATCGCCGCCGTCGGAGGGATAACGGCCTTCACCTTCCACAAGGACGGCCGTGTCGAGTTCCGGCCGTGCGCGATCTCCGAGGAGACGCTCTACAACCTCGAGGACAACCTGCTGCTCTTCTTCACCGGCTACTCGCGCAGCGCCTCGGCCATCCTCAAGGACCAGAACGACAAGTCGAAGAAGAACGACGCCGCGATGCTGGACAACCTGCACTTCACGAAGGAGCTCGGCTACAAGTCGCTCCACTGCCTGGAGAG
Organism: uncultured Opitutaceae bacterium; assembly: GCA_964398015.1. Classification (GTDB taxonomy): domain Bacteria; phylum Verrucomicrobiota; class Verrucomicrobiia; order Opitutales; family Opitutaceae; genus Palsa-1447. Next base: position 4,862 of record CAYNLL010000190.1, read on the forward strand.
CGGCAACCTCGAGGAGTTCGCCTCCCTGATGGACATCCACTGGCAGCGCAAGAAGGCCCGCAGCTCGGGCATGAGCAACGCCCACATCAACGCGTGGTACGACCACGCGATGGAGAACGGCGCGCTCGGCGGGAAGCTGATCGGCGCCGGAGGCGGCGGCTTCCTCATGTTCTACGCGGGCGACAAGAAAAAGCTGCGCCACGCGATGCGCGAGAAGGGCCTCCAGGAGGTGCGCTTCCGCTTCGACTTCGAGGGCACGAAGGTCGTCGCGCAGAACTGAGGGCGCTCCCCGACGCGCCCCAGCGCCGAACCCAGCCCTCACGAGATGAACCCCGCCGAGCTTCCGGTCGCCATCCTTGCCGGAGGCCTGGCCACGCGCCTTAAGCCGATCACGGAGAAGATCCCGAAGCTCCTGGTCGAGGTGGCCGGCGAGCCCTTCTTCACCCACCAGATCCGCCTCCTCAAACGGGCCGGCCTGACGCGCCTCGTCGTCTGCGTCGGCTACCTGGGGGAGCGGATCGTCGAGCGCTACGGCGACGGCTCCGCATGGGGAGTCGAAATCGAGTACGCATTCGACGGCCCGCGCCTCCTCGGCACGGGCGGCGCCCTGATCCGCTCCCTGCCGCTCCTGGGCGAGGCCTTCTACGTGCTCTACGGCGACAGCTACCTGCCGATCGACTACCTCGACGTGGGATCGAGCTTCCTCGCCTCGGGCAGGCTGGGGCTGATGACGGTCTACGAGAACCGGGAGAAGTACGACGCGAGCAACGTATGGTTTCGCGAGGGCTCGATCGCCGCCTACGACAAGAAGGACAAGCTCCCGCAGATGCGCCACATCGACTACGGCCTGGGCGCGTTCCGCGCGGCGGCGTTCGACGGGTTCCCCAGGGACAGCCCGGTGGACCTCGCCGACGTGCAGAAGGCGCTTCTCGCGCGCGGCCAGCTCGCCGGCTACGAGGTGGCGACGCGGTTCTACGAGATCGGCTCGCACGCGGGACTGCGGGAGCTCGACGAGCTGCTGCGGAAATCTCCATAGGCGGCCATTGCTGCCTCGCATTCGGCGCCCGCCTTTGCATTTTCGAACCATGTCCTACTCAGCACAGCACCTTAAGGAGACGGCCGAGATCGTGGCCAAGATCAACCCGGCCGACTGCGAAAAATGCGTCGCCGAATTACGCGCCGTAAGGGAGCACGGGGGCCGCCTCTTCATGCTGGGCGTCGGCGGGAGCGCGGCGAACGCCTCCCACGCGGTCAATGACTTCAGGAAGATCACGGGCATCGAGGCGTACGCGCCGACCGACAACGTCTCGGAGCTGACCGCGCGCACGAACGACGACGGCTGGGCGAGCGTCTTCATCGAGTGGCTGCGCACCAGCAAGCTCAACAGCAAGGACTGCCTCTTCATCCTCTCGGTCGGCGGCGGCAACCTGGAGAAGAACGTCTCGCCCAACCTCGTGGCCGCCATGCAGCTCGCCAAGCAGGTGGGCGCCCGGATCATCGGGATCATCGGCAAGGACGGGGGCTACACGGCGAAGGTCGCGGATGCGTGCGTCATCGTGCCGACCGTGAACCCCAACAACGTGACCCCCCACAGCGAGGCCTTCCAGGCGGTCGTCTGGCACC
>CAYNLL010000191.1:0-6477 GCA_964398015.1 uncultured Opitutaceae bacterium
CCGGCAAGCGCCTCTTCGAGGTGGCCGACCACGTCCTGGACAACGGGGGCGTCCCGGGGGACGCGATCGTCGACGTGGGGGGCGGGGTCAGCGCGGGCCCCACCTCGACGCTGATCGGGTGCTCCGTCCTGAACTGGCTCATGCTCGCCGTGATGGAATGGCTCGTCTCGAACGGCCACCCGCTGCCGGTCCTGCGCAGCCAGAACCTGCCGGGCGCGATCGAGCACAACCGGGAGCTGGCGGCGCGCTACAAGGGCCGGCTGAGCCGGCAGCTGGCCTGATCCCGGACGCCCATGGCCTGGAAGATCGGAGTCGACGGCGGCGGAACCAAGACGGAGTGCATCCTCGTCGACCCGTCCGGCGCGGTGGCGGCCCGGCACACCGCCCCGGGCTGCAGCCCCAGCCTTGTCGGAGCCGCCCGCGCCAGGGAGATCGCGGCGGAGGCCCTGCAGGCGATCCGCGCGGGGCACGGCTCGGCCGTCGTCTCCTCGACGCTCCTCTGCATGGCCGGAAGCCGCACGTTCTGGCGCGAGTTTGGGGACGGGCTCGCGGGATTCGGGCGGACATCGACCGTCGACGACTCCCATCCGGTCCTCGAGCTGGCCACGCGCGGCGCGCCGGGGATCGTGCTGCACGCGGGAACGGGCTCCATTGTGGCGGCGCGGACCCCCGACGGGGTCACCCACTATGCGGGAGGGATAGGCTGGCGCTTCGGGGACGAGGGGAGCGGCTACGACCTGGGCCGGCGCGCGATCGCGCGCGCGCTCCTCGAGCTCCAGGGATGGGCACCCCCCTCCGGCCTCGGCAGGCTTGTGCGGGAGCGCACCGGCCACTCGACGGCGGCGGCCGTGGCGGGCTACTTCTACGGCGACCCGGCGACCAACACGGGCGTGGCCGCGCTCGCGCCCGAGGTGCTGCGCCTGGCGAGCGACGGGGATACTGCGGGCGGCGAGGCCGTGACGGCGTCGGTGGGCGAGATCCTCCGGCTGGCGGTGTCGGTCTCGAACCAGCTCTTCCCGGGAACGCGCCCGGACACCTTCCGGGCGGGCGTGAGCGGGCACATCCTCAACCATCCCTTTGCGTTCCAGGCCCTTTCGGCAAGGGCGCCCTTTCCCCTCTCGCGGATCACCGAGGCGCCGATCGAGGGCGTGAGGCTGCTTCTCGCCCGCTCAGCCGAATAGCCTCGCGGGGTAGGCCCCCTGGCGGACAAGGGCCCCAATCGCCGCCACGACCCTGGGGCGGTCCTCCCGGTAGGTGATCCCGAACCAGGCCTCCTCGCTGGGGAGCACCTCCACCAGGGCCCGGCCGGAGGCGATCAGGTCGGAAACGGCCACGGGGAGGTAGAACTCGGCCTTAAGATCCCCCCCGCGGGCGGCCAGGAATCCGCGCAGCCCGTGCGCCAGCCCCTCGAAGATGAGCGGGGTGAACCCCCAGAAATTCATCGAGACGATCTCGTCGCCCGAAAAGCGCCGGCCCGGCCCCGCATCGGCGCTCGTGATCGCAGGTTCCTCGGCGATCGACACGAGCAGGCCCCCCTCCTCCCTGCAGACGCCCCGCGACACGGCGCCGCTCTCCGAGAGCGTGCGGGCGAGCCTGAAGCCGACGATGGCGTACTTTGCGCCGCGCGCGGCCCCGAGGAAGGCCGCGAGCCTCGCGTAGGACGAGGCCCCGTAGAAATCGTCCGCGTTGATCACGGCGAACGGCCCGTCGAGGGCGCCGCGCGCGCACCACACCGCGTGGCCCGTGCCCCACGGCCTCGTCCTGCCTGCGGGGACGGCGAATCCCGGCGGCAGGTCGTCGGCCTCCTGGAAGACGACCTCCGCGGCGATCGCCCCGGCGTACTTGGAGGTCACCGACGCCCTGAAGGCCCCCTCGAACTCCCGGCGGATGACGAACACGACCCTTGTGAAGCCGGCGCGGATCGCGTCGTAGACCGCGTAGTCGAGCACGGTCTCCCCCGACGGACCGACCGGGTCGATCTGCTTGAGCCCGCCGTAGCGGGAGCCCATTCCGGCGGCGAGGACGAGGAGCGTGGGGGCCATCCTGCTGCAACACGCCCCAAACACCACCGGGCGTCAAGCCGCCGGCGGCTAGACAGGCGCGGATTTCGCCGCCAGTGTCGGGGCCCATGGCCCGCCCCCTCACGCGCACACCCGACAGCCGGCCCAGGGTCACGGTCCTCGCCACCGGGGGCACGATCGCGGGCGCGCAGGCGCCCGCCCCGAAGCGCGGGTACAGGTCCGCGGTCATCCCGATTGGGTCGCTGATCGCCGCCGCGCCCGGCGTCGAGGCGCTCGCCCGCCTGGACGCCGCGCAGGTCGCCCGCATCGGGAGCCAGGACATGGGAGAGGCCCTGTGGCGCGCGCTCGCGCTGAGGGCGCAGACCGCCCTCGATGATCCGGGCGTCGCCGGCGTCGTGGTCACCCACGGCACGGACACGATGGAGGAGACCGCGTATTTCCTGAGCCTGGTGCTGCGGGGCCCGAAGCCCGTGGTGCTGGTAGGCGCGATGCGGCCGGCCGACGCGATGAGCGCGGACGGCCCGATGAACCTCTACAACGCGGTCGCCACCGCCGCCCATCCCGGCTCGGCCGGCCGCGGCGTCCTCGTCGTCGCCAACGACGAGATCCACTTCGCCCGCGAGGTGGCGAAGACCAACACGACGCAGATCGGGACCTTCAAGAGCACCCACCGCGGACTCGCCGGGCTGGTGAGCTCCGGGCGGATCCATTTCTACGGCGCGCCCGCGCGGCGACCGCAGTCGGGCGGCGCGTTCCCGATTCCCGGCCGCTCCGCGCTCCCGCGGGTCGACATCATCTACGCCCATGCCGGGATGGGGCCCGGCCTGATCGGGGCTGCGGTGGGCGCGGGCGCGCGAGGGCTCGTGATCGCCGGCGTCGGCAACGGCAACCTGTCCTCGCGGGCGCTCAGGGCCGCCGCCGCCGCGGCGCGGGCCGGGCTCGCCGTCGTGCGGAGCTCCCGCACGGGAGGGGGGATCGTCGAGAGAAACGTCGAGGTGGACGACGACCGGCTCGGTTTGATCGCGGCGGACGAGCTCAGCCCCCAGAAGGCCAGGATCCTCCTGATGCTCGGCCTCCTGCGTACCCGCGACCCGGTGAGGCTCCAGGAGATGTTCTACACCCACTGAGCCGCGGGCTACCGGCATTCCGGTAACAAGAGCGCTTTCCATGCAACCGGCCACCGCAGCATACACGCACAGATGAAGATTGCCATTGTCGAGGACGAGCGCCTCTTCCGCGACATCCTCAGGAAGGCGTGCGTGTCGGACCTCGGGCACGAGGTCGTCGGCGAGGCGGGGACCGGGCGCGAGGCGCTGCTCGTGGTGCCGGCGGCGCTCCCGGACCTGCTTATCCTCGACATCCACTTGCCCGACATGGACGGCCTCGATGTCCTGCGCTCGATCCGCCGCAAGCGGGCGCTGATCAGGACCCTCGTGATCTCCGCCTACTTCGACGAGTACACGCTCTGCCGGATCGAGCGCGCCGCGGTCCAGGGCTTCATCGACAAGTCCACGAACACGGTGGCGGAGCTCAACCACGCGATCGCGGCGATCGAGGGCGGGGCGACCTACTTCCCCGTCCCGTTCATGGAGGCGAGGCGGGCGCACGTGCGCAACCCCTTCGCCTTCGACAAGGTGCTGACCGACCGCGAACAGACGGTCCTGAGCCTCGTCGGCGAGCCCCTTTCGGACGCCGAGATCGCCGCCCAGCTGGACCTGTCGCCGGAGACGGTCGAGAAGCACCGCTTCAACATCATGCGCAAGCTCGGCCTGCGCTCGCGCGCCGAGTCGGCCCGTTTCGCCCGGCGGTGCGGCCTCACGCGCCCCCCCGTGTCCCAGAGGCCCCAGGCCATCCCAAAGGCGTAGTGGGAGTTGCAGATCGCGCGAACCGGGATACGAACATCCGGTGCACAGCGATCCGGGAGAGCCCCAAAAAGAGCTGCAGACGGCGGTCGCCGTGCTGCTCGCGCTAAGCGCGTCGCACCTGATCAACGACACGCTCCAGGCGCTGCTGCCCGCGATCTACCCGATGCTCAAGGGCCAGTTCAGCCTGACCTTCACGCAGATCGGCCTGATCACCCTGTGCTTCCAGATGACCGCCTCCATCCTGCAGCCGCTCGTCGGCTCCTTCACCGACCGCAGGCCCCTGCCCTACTCGCTCGCCGCGGGGATGCTCCTCACGCTCCTCGGCCTGGTGTCGATGTCCCGTGCGGGAAGCTACCCCATGATCCTTGTGTCCTCGGTGCTCATAGGGATGGGCTCGGCCATCTTCCACCCCGAGGCCTCGCGCATGGCGCACATGGCGGCCGGCCACCGCCACGGGTTCGCGCAGTCGGTCTTCCAGGTCGGCGGAAACCTCGGCTCTTCGCTCGGGCCGCTCTTGGCGGCGCTCATCATCGTCCCGAACGGCCAGTCCTCAATCGTCTGGTTCGCCGCGCTCGCCGCGGTCGGGATCGCCCTTCTCGCGAAGGTCGGCGGCTGGTACCGGCGCAACCTCGCGGGCTTCAGGAAGAGGGCGGCCGCGCATGCCGGGCCGGGGCTTGCCCGGGGCAAGGTGGTCCTCGCCCTGTCGGTGCTCATCGCGCTCATCTTCTCGAAGTACTTCTACCTGGTGAGCCTCTCGAACTACTACACGTTCTACCTGATCCACCGCTTCGGCGTCTCGATCCAGGGCGCGCAGTACCGCCTGTTTGTCTTCCTGGCCGCCGTCGCGGTGGGCACCATCCTGGGCGGGCCCCTCGGCGACCGGTTCGGCCGCAAGTACGTGATCTGGGCCTCCATCCTCGGCGTCGCCCCCTTCACGCTGCTCCTGCCCCACGTCGGTCTCCCCGCCACCGTGGCCCTCACCGTCGTCATCGGCGTCATCCTCGCGTCCGCGTTCTCCGCGATCCTCGTCTACGGCCAGGAGCTGATCCCGGGCAAGGTGGGCATGATCTCCGGCCTCTTCTTCGGCTTCGCGTTCGGCGTGGCCGGCGTGGCCGCCGCGGCGCTGGGGAAGCTCGCCGACCTGACCAGCATCGGGTTCGTGTTCAACGTGTGCGGGTACCTTCCCCTGATCGGCCTCCTGGCCTGGTTCCTCCCCGACATCGAGGGGGCAAGCCAGCGCGCGAGGCGCCTGCAGCGGGAGGCGGCCGACACCATCCTGGACGAGCCATGAAGCCGACGATCACGAGGGCAAGGCCGGCCTTCGCCTCCCGGTCCGAGGCGACGGGGACCGACTACGCGATCTACGTGGACGCGCCCGGGGACGCGCCCGGGCCGTGGGGCGCCGTGCTGCTAATGGACGGGGACTACTTCTTCGACGCGGCGGTGTCGGCCGCGCGCTCCCTGCGAGCGGAGGGCGCGATCCCCCCGGCTGTGATCGTCGGCGTGGGCTACGGCGCCGGCTTCGGCCAGCCCGGCAACCACCGCGGGCGCGACTACACGCCGACCGCGTCGCCGCAGGAGCCCGCCAGCGGCGGCGCCGACCGATTCCTGGACTACCTGGTTGGCACGCTCTGGCCCGAGCTCGAGTCCCGCCATCCCGTGCGCGGGGGCAAGAGGGTGATTGCGGGCCATTCCCTGGGCTCGCTTCTCGTCCTTTACGCCCTCTTCCAGCCCCGCCCCTTTTTCCGCGGGGCACTGGCGAGCGCGCCGTCGATCTGGTGGGACGACCGCAGCATCCTCGGCCTCGCCGCAGGGCTGCGGGAGCGTCAGTCGGAGCTCGATGCCAAGCTCTATCTCGCTGTGGGAGAGGAGGACACGCCTTCCATGACCGGCGACATGGCGCTCCTTGAGCGCCAGCTCGCCGAGCGGCCCTTCAGGGGCCTCACGCTGGTTTCGGAGCGGTTTGCGGGGAGGGACCACTACGACGTCGTCCCCGACTCGGTCAGGGCCGGCCTTGCATCGCTGCTCGTTTAGGATTTTTTCGGAAGGATGAGAGAAATCCTCAAGACCTTGCGCCGCGCCGCCAGGATTGCGGCACTGGCCCTCGCCGCGGCGACGGCCGCACGCGCCGCGGCCCCCGATTCACCCATGCCCGAGAACCCCTTCTTCACGGAAAGCGCGCTTGCGTTCCACTACCCGCCGTTCGACCGGATAACGGACGACGACTACAAGCCGGCCTTCGTGCGCGGCATGGCCGACCAGCTGGCGGAGGTCCAGGCCATCGCGTCCAACCCGGACAAGCCCACCTTCGACAACACGATCGTCGCCCTGGAGCGCTCGGGCCGGATCCTGGCTCGCGTCTCCGCGGTGTTCGACGACCTGAAGGGGGCCAACACCGACGCGAAGATGGACGCCATCGACAGCGAGATGTCCCCGCTGCGGTCGGCGCACAACGACGAGATCTACCTGAACGCGGCGCTCTTCGCCCGGGTGCGCGCGCTCTACGACCAGCGCCAGGCGCTGGGGCTCGACCCGGAGTCGCTTCGCCTGCTCGAGCACTACCACCGGGACTTTGTCCGGGCGGGGGCGCT